>JBJEOD010000164.1:0-2350 GCA_051880535.1 Acutalibacteraceae bacterium
GGAAGAAGCCTTCTGTCCCTGCATCTCTCCGATGACCTGCTTGACTATTTTTTCAATATCAGCAGAATTCATTATAATTTATCCTTTCTGTTAGCTATTGGTTTCAAACCACTGAGCGCCGAATTCGGCAAGAGCAGTATCCTGCTCCTCGCTTCCGCCGCTCACACCCAAGCCTCCGATAATACGGTGGCTTTTATCGTAAAGCGGAACTCCGCCTCCGAATATCACAATACGTCCGGAATTTGTGAACTGTATCCCGTAGAGCGAACCTCCCGGAGATGCCAGAGCTTTCAAATCGGTAGTTGGCATTTTAAGTGCCGTGACGGTATATGCTTTGTTAACTGCTATGTCGTAGCTTGCGATATAAGCGTTATCCATACACTGTACCGAAACAGGGTTGGACGACTTATCGGCAACGGCTATAACCGCGTTGACACCCATTGCGGCCGCACGCTCGCGCACAGCCTTTATCAGCCTGTTTGCCTGCCTGAGCGTTATGCTGAGCGGGGTCATATTATCAACTACCAGACCTACAAGTGTGGAAATTTCTTTTTCGGTCAAATCAAACACTCCGATACTTAAGGTACGGTATTATTTACCCAGCTGCTCCATTACCTTTTTGGTGATCTGAGCTACAAGATCATCGGTGTCGGAGGAGGAAGAGCTGCAGGAACCGTTGCAGCCGCCACTGCAGTTATGGCAGCTGGGGAGACCCTGCTTCTGATTGGGGCAGAGGTCAGCGGGATGCTTGCCCTTCATACCGAACTGTCTGCGAATCTCATAGAGACGCTCAACCTGCTGCTTGGAAAGCTCCTTGGGACCGCCGAGCAGTCTTGAATTGAAGAGAAGCTTAGCGTAGAACTCAACCGACTCCATCTTGTGGTATGCGTTAAGCAAGGTATCGGAGAAGGTGAGTGCGCCGTGATTTTCAAGAAGAACAGCGTCAAAGGACTGCAGATACTTTTCAACAGCGTCGGGGATTTCCTCGGTAGAGGGGGTGCCGTACTCAGCAATCGGAACGCAGCCGAGAGCAATAACCGCCTCGGGCATAATGGGCTGTGTAAGCGGGATTCCCGCAATAGCGAAGCTTGTTGCATAAATCGGATGAGCGTGAACTACAGAGTTAACGTCAGGGCGGTTCTTGTAGACGCGCATATGCATCTTAATCTCGGAAGAGGGACGGAAGCCGGGGTTGGCCTGAATAACCTTACCGTCCTTGTCAACCTTGCATATGTACTCGGGAGTCATAAAGCCCTTGCTTACACCGGTAGGTGTGCAAAGAAACTCATTGTCACTCAATTTGACCGAGATGTTTCCGTCATTGGAAGCGACCATTCCCTGATTGTAGATGCGCTTACCGATTTCGCAGATTTGTTTTTTGATTTCATACTCTGATACCATTTTCTATTGCTCCTTTATATTAGAATAATTTATATAACAGTATCTTACACAACTAATATAACACCAAATACAACAAAAGTCAACATAAAAAACACATAAAACACGATTTTTTCGCGGAAAAATGTTTGTTTTCTTAAGCTTTATCTGTTGTGTTGGTGGATTTGGCTGTAAATTCTTCGTCATTGACCGAATGAGAGAGTCTTGTAGTACTTTTTGGGGTCGAAATCGGAAAGAAAGTTTCTGAGCTCCCCGATACCCTCGCCGGTCACCGAGCTTACCCGGAATATCCTTTTGCAGCCCGCCAGCTTAAGCCAGCGCTCAGCCCTGTCGGGATCGGCATTCTTTTTATCTATGCCTGTGACGATGCCGATGACAGGACGATTTGCCATTGTGGTGATGTTAGGACTGTAGAGTGAATAGGGCTCGTCAGAGGACAGCAGAAGTCCGACTATATCGCTTTCATATGTATATACAGCAAGTGCTCCGCCGAAATTGCGGGATTCAATATATTCACCGGGTGTATCAATCATAAAATTACAGCGCACAACGCTTTGTGTTTTTGCGTAGCGGATAGATTCGCCGTTAAGCGCCTGAGTCAGGGTGGTTTTGCCGCAGCCTGAGCGTCCGATAAAAATAACCTTATTCATCAGGTTTTGGTAATAGGACAGACAGTAAAGCCAAGCGTTTCGGCAGCATAAGCCGTGACAGCCGTGACCGCTTCGCTTACCTGTGATACGCTTCCCGTCACAATCAAGGTGCCGCTGAAGCGGTCAACAAAGCCTAACTGAGCACCCGAAGCCTTAGTAGCAATATCTCCGGCAATTATCGCGGTTTCGGCGGGACTTAAGGTTATGATGCCGATGGCTGAGGTTTTGTAATCGCGTGCGGGGTCAAGGCCTAACTTTGTGTAAAGAACGGGATCGGGATTAGCGATAATATGTGCCAGTGT
>JBJEOD010000165.1:0-11146 GCA_051880535.1 Acutalibacteraceae bacterium
CGGCGGAAAGAACAGGACTTAAGTTTCCGTTTGCAAAATTGTAATCGTACATACAACCGTCCGAACCGATCATAAGCTTTTTCATAAGCTCCGCCCGCTGTTTCGCGCGTTCGCGCCAACCTGCTGAATCGCCGTCTTCAAGCTCGTCACAAAAATAAGCCATATTGCTTTCAAGGGCGTAAAGCAGGCTGTTAAGGTCAACGGAAGCATAGTTATACGCCTCATATCCGAAACGCGGGGTTAAATCCCATCCGCTCTCACAGGAGGCGGCGAAATGCTCAATTCGCTTTTCCCTGCCGTCGATAGGAGGTTCAAAGCCGAGCCTTTTTATAAGCTCTTCTTCAAGGTTGTCACAGCCGGGTTGTTCACGGTTTATCCCGTAGCGGTTAAGTCCGCAGGGAGTAATTCTCCGCTCCATCCAGAAGGAATACTCCTTTTCCACCGTCTTTGCCGCTTTCCTAAGCCACTCCTTATCCCCTGTTTTTTCGTAAATATCCTTAACCATAAGAGAAAGGAAGGGCGGCTGGGAGGTTTTTAAATAGTTAGTGCGGTTGCCGTTCGGCATATAGCCGAAGCGCTCGACAAGGTACAGAATGTTATCGGTATTGTTTTTCGCCTGCCCGAGCTTATCCGAAAGGATAAGCCCGACATTGGTGAAATAGGTGTCCCAGTAATACATTTCCTGAAACATTCCGCTTACGCAAGGTACTGTGTAGGGGTACGGCAAGCCTATGTGCTTACCCTTATCCTCGGTGTTAACCCTTACGCATTTATCAAAATTGGTATGAATGTATTTTTGAAGCATTTTTAAAACTTAACCATTCGGGAAGAGACCGGCTTTTACAAAATCTTTCAGCGTATTATCAGGATTGAAAACGCCGAAGCCGACATTGTATTCCCATACGCACCAACCGATGCCGTAGTTGTTACAGGCCGTTGTAAAATCATTATAATATGCAGTAACATCGTCGGTTGTAAAGACACCGTCTGTAGTGAGACCGCCTAAATAAACGCCGAATTCGCTAATCCAAACCGGAATGTTATTAGCTTTAGAGAACTCATTAGCTCTCTGAAGACGATCTAAGATTAAGTCCTTAGAACCGCTCTCCGTATAGTCCAGTCTAGTATCGCTTCCGTCTATGCCCTGATGAGTAAAGGCGTAGTGATCGTAATTGTGAACAGAAACAATCAGGTTACTCGTATCTGCGGGAAGCACAAGGTCATTTAAGTTCAACGCGCTGTTATTATCGAAAACAGCAAGAGCAATCATACGGTCAGAGTCGATTGCACGAATCTTTTCTACTGCCGCAAGCTGAATTTCGTTAAGAGAAGCAGCCGTCATAGCGTCAGCAGCTCCGGTTACAGTGCTGGGCTCGTTCAGGAGTTCAAAAATTACTCTGTTCGGGTAATTTTTATAATGCTCTGCCAACTGCTCCCAAATGCTGTAGAAGTTAGCCTTGTTTGCTGTAAAGTCCGTCTTTAGGTCGCTGTAATGGTGTAAATCGATTACAACGGTAAGGTCGTTACTAAGCGCCGCGATTACCGCCTTGTCTACCGCTTCAAGATAATCCGCGTTTATGCTGCCGTCCGCATCAAGATGAGAGGCGAAAGTAACGGGAAGTCTTACATGGTCGAATCCCTCATACGCAACAGCCTCATAGGTTTCGGAAGCTACATATACCGAATTGCGGAGTGCGGTGGCGTCGGCACTTGTGTTATCAAACACGCCCGCCATATTTACGCCCTTAGCATAGCTCGGAGCCGCAGCGAATTCATACATTCCGAACGCTGCGTATGTAAAGCTACCGTACTCTACATCACTATAATTACGTTCAACATCGCCGTTTCCGTTTTCGTACTCAATATACGCGCGAACCGCAAAATCGGTATCCTTCATACTGTCCGGAATATTAACAACCGCATTAAAGCGTGCCACCGAAACGCTCTTGTCGTAGAAGTAACCTTCACTTTCATTTACGTGAACATTGGTTGAAAGCTCGGCGATATAGTTGCCGTTTTCAATATCCTCTACGGCGAAGCCGTCCCAGAAGCTATACTTTTCAAGAACCTCACCGGTCGTTACAAGCACGCCGTAGCCTACAGCCTCGTACTCTGTACCGTCAACCATAACCTTGCCGTTCTTAAGCGGAACGGTATAATCGAATTTAAGCTGATTGTTTGCAATGTCGGCACTTACATTGCTGTAAACAGTACCGAGAACATCTGCCTCGGGTGCAAATTCTGCCGATACTGTAATGTCTGCCACCGGCATTGTAAAGCCGTAAGCTATGCTGTTAAGCTTGCGGAAGCCCTCGCGGGTTGTTTCGATTTCTTTACCTGTGCTGTCGGTAAGCTTTAAGCTGCCGGGAACAAGTGCATATCCTTCATCGGGGATTACATTTATAACCGCCTTTTCTCCAGCGAAGAAATAACCGGTATTACTTACGGCAGAGCTGCCAGAATAGGTGTACCCATTATCGCCAACTGAAATTGTGCCGCCTGTCACACCGTCAGCAAGTGAAACCTTGCCTCCGCCGTAAACCACACTGACATCACTGATAGTAACTGTGTCGCCTGCTTCAGCGTCGGCGGGCGCCCAAACATAGAGCTGAATTTCCTTCAGCATAGCATTTTCCGAACCTGTGGGATAACCTTGAGTATTTCCCCAGTTATAAATGCCCCACCAACCGGTCTCATACAAGCCTGAATTATAATTAAGACTCTTTATTACTGCTGTGCAAGCATCTACTGCAGGCCAAATGCAATCAGGGTTTTCTCCCCAGTTCCACCATTGTTCATTGCCGTTGTCATCGACACCATACAAGGTTGCGCCTATACGTAGCTTGTTATTGCCTGTTGAAGCATATTGAGCGTTAATCTTAATTCCGCTTGCGTTAATCATAGAACCGTCGGATACGTCGATTACGGTCTTCCAGCCCTGCCAGCTTTGATCGCTTCTTGTTCCGTCTACGGAATAGGTAATGCCGTCGGCGGTTATTACCGGCGTTTCGGTATCGGTATAGCCGTTATCCTCTGTAACAACGGCGGTTGTCAAATCAAACTTTTTCTCCTTTACGGGTTCGGAATTACGCTTTTCGTAACAGAAATCATCAAAATAGTAACTTACATTTGCTCCGCCTTCGGGAATGATGATGCCAATATCGGTGAGAGAAGCTACTTCTGCAGCGGTAAGCGATTTTCCTGTATTCGATGTGTACGAATCCCAGGCTCCTGTGGTAGTGCCTACATCGTCAAACCAAATGGTGTATTTAAGATAATCATCTGTTTTTGAAGCGGTAAAGTTTTTCTGAGCAACAGCAACATCTCCCGCACGCAAGAAGCATTTAAGCTCTTTGGATTCGTTGGGATTATAAAGATAAAAGCTTATTCCGTCATAATTACGAACATTTGAATCCAAGCTTACTGTAGTGTAACCTTCCCATTGCTCCTCTTTATCACGGTGATACCTAAATACCTTACTGCCGCTCGCAGCGAAAACACCGTCCTCGGCGGCAACAAAAGCATTATTATCATTTTCAAAGTCGTTGATAAGAGCCGATGCGGCTACCGAAGCTTTTTCGGCTGCGTCAAGCTCTGCGGCAGTACCCGTAACTTCCAATTCAACATTTTTAATCAGCATATATGTTGTAGTATCGCTGATATAAGGAACGGTTACGGAAAGTACTACTTCGGTCATACCGGTTTTCTCGTCTTCGGTCCACTTGGTTGCGCTGTTCAGATCAGCATAACCGACATATCCAGCTTCACCAATCTTTGCTACTCCCGCAACATCAAGGGTGTATTCATAATTAACCTTATCAATCCATAAGGTTTTATCAGCAATTTTTGAATAATTTGTTCCGTCTGTGAAAGCCAAAAGGAAATAAGGCTTTTCTAATTCATTCTCCCAGCTTGTAAACACATTAGACATATTATCCATTGTAAGCTTAACGCTGTTTAAATACGGGCGGTAAGCCGCAGGTATTTGGAACCTAAACTCATAATTGGCGACAGCATAAAGGGAACGTTCACTCGGGATATTAGCTAAATCCAAGGTTTGGTCAAACGCAAGCTTTAATGCCTTTGTACCGTCCTCAAGCTCTACTACAGAGCGTGTACCGTTGTAATCGTCAAAGTTGCCGACGGTCATGCCATTCGGCCAATTTTCCAAATTATCCTTGGAAAGAACGGTACCCGCGTCGATCTTTGATAAATCAAGAAGGTTAACCTTTCGCGTTACGATTCTATTGTTATTTGCCTGCTCTTTAGCCGCGTCAAGCTCATCTGCGGTGCCTACTACTTCTAATTCAATGCCTTTTATCAGCATATATGTTGTAGTATCGCTGATAAAGGGTACGGTTACGGAAAGCACTACTTCGGTCATACCTGCTTTGTCGGCCTCTGTCCACTGGGCTGCACTGTTAATATCAGCCCAATCTGTATATCCCCATGCGTCTACCTTTGCAACCCCGACGGCAGAAAGTGTGTATTCATAATCGATACTTTCAATCCATAAGGTTTTATCAGCGATTTTCGAATAATTTGTTCCGTCTGAAAAAGCTAAAAGAAAATAGGGCTTTTCTAATTCATTCTCCCAGCTTGTAAACACATTGGATCTATTCTCCATTGTAAGCTTAACGCTGTTTAAATACGGGCGGTAAGCCGCAGGAATTTGGAATCTAAACTCATAGTTGGCGATAGCATCGAGTTGACGGCTTGACGGAGTTTGCGTCATATCCTGCTCTTGGTCAAAAGCCAACTTTAATGCCTTTGAGCCGTCTTCAAGCTCTACAACCGAGCGTGTACCGTCATAATCGTCATATGCGCCTACGGTCATACCCTCGGGCCAATTTTCCAAATTATCCTTGGAAAGAACAGTGCCGGCGTCATAACCCGACAAATCAAGAAGATTAATTGTTCTTGCGGTCGTTTTGCCTTCGGCGGAGTCAAGCTGATCTGCAGTACCTACTACTTCTAATTCAAGGCCTTTAATCAGCATATATGTTGTAGTATCGCTGATAAAGGGTACGGTTACGGAAAGCACTACTTCGGTCATACCTGCTTTGTCGGCCTCTGTCCACTGGGCTGCACTGTTAATATCAGCCCAATCTGTATATCCCCATGCGTCTACCTTTGCAACCCCGACGGCAGAAAGTGTGTATTCATAATCGATACTTTCAATCCATAAGGTTTTATCAGCGATTTTCGAATAATTTGTTCCGTCTGAAAAAGCTAAAAGAAAATAGGGCTTTTCTAATTCATTCTCCCAGCTTGTAAACACATTGGATCTATTCTCCATTGTAAGCTTAACGCTGTTTAAATACGGGCGGTAAGCCGCAGGAATTTGGAATCTAAACTCATAGTTGGCGATAGCATCGAGTTGACGGCTTGACGGAGTTTGCGTCATATCCTGCTCTTGGTCAAAAGCCAACTTTAATGCCTTTGAGCCGTCTTCAAGCTCTACAACCGAGCGTGTACCGTCATAATCGTCATATGCGCCTACGGTCATACCCTCGGGCCAATTTTCCAAATTATCCTTGGAAAGAACAGTGCCATTGTCATAACCGGACAAATCAAGAAGATTAATTATTCTTGTTTCTGTTTCGTCTGCGGCAGACGCCTGCATAGCGGGAACTGCAAGAAGTCCTGCAAGCAAAACCGTGCTTAGAAAAAGTGCGAGGGTCTTTTTAAACAGTTTCATACTTTTAAAACACCTTTCATTTATTATTTGTCCCCCACGGGACAGGGATTACTCTTTTATAAGCGCCCCTAAAACAGGTGCAATCCATTCCTCCTTTTCCAAATCATATGCTTTGAATACATAGCAAAACTCCCAATAAGCCCAGCCGAAGCCGCGCTCTTTGCAAAGCTTCACAAGGTATTCTGTCCATTCTCTGCGGCATTCGGGATCTGCATAGTGCATAGCCCCAAACTCTCCCAGATGAATATATCTGCCGTAATAATCCGCCCAGCGCTTAGCCATATCGAAGCGGTATTCAAGCAGTGCCTTCTCCTTTTCGGTTCCCCATTTAACGCCTGTCGGCCAGTCTCCCGGCATCCAATCCGCACCCTGATGGGTAAACGTCATAGGAGTGTATTCGTGAATTGTAACGAAGATATTTTTGTCATCCTCGGGCAATTCGAGGTGCATAAGGTTTTCAATGGTATTGCAGTGCGCGGTAGCAGCGGCAATCCATCTTGTCGGATTGGTTTTTCTTATTACGGAAATTGCCTCATTCTGAACCTCGTTTAAAATCGTATAATTAAAAACATTGTCAGGTTCATTATATATCTCAAAAATAACGGTATCGTCCATATCCTTAAGATAATCGGCAAGCTCGCCCCAAAACTTAATAAAATCAGCCTTAGTGTTTATCGGGTCTGTCTGCATACCTATAAAGGGGTGTATATCTACTATTGCGTAAAGTCCGCAGTCAACGGCAGACTGTGTAACGCGGCGGATCACCTCGTAGAACTCCCTTGTCGGAGCGCACTGTGGGTCGTCCCTATCAACCGTAAAGGGAAGTCTGACATGGTCAAAGCCCGCTTCCTTTATTATTTTACAGTACTTCTTTCCGTTTTCTTGGACCTCGGGAGTCCAGGGCTTGAGGTCAATATTCATTCCGCATTTTAACTTTGTTATATCCATTGGGTTGTGCTCCTTGCCGCACAGCCGAAAAAATTCGGCTGTGCAATTTGAAATAGTATTTAGTTAGTGTAAATAATCCATTACGAAATCCTTAAAGGTGCCGGTGGTTAAATCATAAACGCCGTAGCCGGCACAGAATTCCCAGTAACAGTATGCAATGTCTAATTCCTTGCATATGTTTGAAAAGTAATCTACATAATCGCTTATATCCTCTTTATCTGCAATGCCCTGATATACTCCCCATTCGCTTATCCATACCTTGCGTCCGGTGCGTTCCTCATACAGTTTGCAGTAATCCATATGCTCCTTAATCGCATTCCTTGCCTCATCATCAAAATGAGTTTTGTTTCCATATTCCGAACCAATCCAAGTAGCACCTTGATGGGTAAAGCTCATTGTGTCGTAGTTATGTATGGAAATAATGATATTTTCATCACCCACCGGCACCTGAGTATTAAACAGGTTCCATGTCCCGTTATTATCGTTTGTTGCCAAAGCAATAACTCTTGTGGGATTAAGCTTTCTTATGCGCTTTACCGTTTCCATTTGAAGCTCGTTTAACTGTTCGTTGGTAATCGGGTTGTTGGGCTCGTTTATAAGCTCGAACATAAGCTCCTCGGGATAGCTTTGATACCTTGCGGAGACCTGCTCCCATATCTTATAAAAGCAGTCCTTGTTGCCGTTAAAGTCAGAAGCAAGTGTTCCGGTCCAGCCGTGGAAATCCAGCACCACGCAAAGTCCCGCATCAAGCGCACAGTTTATTGCAAGATCAACCTGACGCAAAAACTCGGTTTCAATAAAGAAATCCGGCGCTTCTCCGATAAAATTACCGAAGTTTACTGGCAAACGAATATGATCAAAGCCCACATCCACAAGCTGCGCATAATAATCGGGATTAAATATCCAGGAATCGTACTTAATATCAACGGATTCTAGCGGTCCCGACAGATTTATTCCGCGCTTTAGTTTATCGGTAACCTTTTCGGTCTTTTTTTCGGTTTCAGCAGGGGTTGTCTGCCCGCCCGACTGATTATTATCTATCTGACTGTTTTGTGAATTGGTTTCATTATTTCCCGACGATACGCCCCAATTTGCTTCGGAGCTTGTGGAAGAATCCTGATTATCTTCTGAGCCGGTATCCGAGCTTGTATCCGAACTGACAGAGGAATTATTTGAAGAACTCTCCGAGGAGGTTTTTGCGGGTGATTTTTCAACGCAACCGACAAAGGTTAAGGATAAGCAAAGTACTAAAAGTAACGTTATAATTTTTTTCATTTCACCTTACCTCCCTTTTTGCGTTTTTTCACAAGAATTACGGTCGTTAAGGCTCCGCCGCCTATAACCGCCGCTGAACCTGCCGCTATCAGTACGATAGCCCATACGGGTAAACCGTTATCCGGATTTGCCTTTTTGCGGACAACCTTGCGGATAATCTTCTTTGTAACAGTAGTAGCTTTGCCGCCTGAATTATCCGTATTATTGTCGATACCAATAAAGCTGTTTTGATTATCTGAATTATAATTCGGGGTTTCGGGTATGGGCGTAATTTCGCCGTTACCGTTTGAAGAATTACCGTTATCGGGTTCTTGAGTCTTAAGCTTACCCTTGACTATCAAAAAGCTGCCGGTAGTAAATGTGTTGATAGCTATAGCACCATCTTCCACCGCATAACGTTGTTTAATATAAGAGCCGTCAAAGAACACCTTATAAAGGGAGATTTCGCTTAAGTCAAGGCTTGGGTCAATCTCAAAGCTAAGCCAGATTTTTCCTGAAGGCTCGGTTACGCTGCCGTTTACCGTATACAATGAAATAGTTTTAAACAGAATCGGAGTAAGCTCGGCGGGGAGTTTAATTCCAAAATTATTAACAGCGGACGCTGCTTCCTCGGACTCAACTACCGTCACGGTATCAAGCGGCAGATAGTCGTTATAAGCGTCAACCGTGACGCCGTTATCGGAATAATGATACCCCGAATAAACAACCGTACTGCCAACCTCCATTGTCCAAATCGAAAGGCCGCTTAACATTACCTTATCAGGCAAGCCGCCCTCTGCTATGGGCAATACTTCAATAGAACGAATATTAGAAATATCGAAGGTGCCGTCCGGGTTTTCACTGTAATAATTATTTAAAATATCCTTAAATACAAGCTGATAAACACCGTACTGCGTGCTGTTTTCGGGCGGTGCTGTAGCCACTGTAAGCTTAACTGCCTCTCCCGCCTTGTCATAGAGGGTAATCTCTAAATCAAGCGGCGAGTCCGCCTGTAAATAAAAGCCCAATGTCGCGCTTTCCGTAAAGTCGCTTAAATCAGTATAGTAATTTGTATAGGTGTTAAGAAATTTTAACGGTTTCGGCGTTTCCGCTTTATTTATGCTAAGCTTCCATGCGGTGGTGAACATTGAATAATTCGGGTCATTTTTGGAAATTTTAACATTTTCCGCCGAAATATAGGCGTTCTCCTCGCCTGAAACACGGTTAGCCTTAACCGCACAGCGGGTCTCGGTTTCATAATTCTGCGCCGCGTCGTCGTAATAAACATCAATATAGTTAATATCAAAGTTCCAGCCCTCGGTTCCGTCACAGGTCGGCGCGGTGATATATACCAAGATTGAAACAACATCCTCAAGCTGAGATTTTGTCCAATACTGTGTAGGCGCACACCAGCCTGTAAGACCGCCCTCGGCTCTGATCATTTTATCAAGAGGAACCTTTATCTCGGTAAGCTCTCCCTTATCATAAACTCTGTCGGCATTTTCGGGAACCTTTCCGTAATATCCGCCGCCGCGTATCCCTATAACCTGAAAAATATTAGTTTCTTGTTCCCACGGTTCCTTAAAAGATACCGCATTGTTGGTCATACCCACCCTTATCTCGGTAGCGCCTTTAAGCGAGGTTTTTGGAATATTCAATTGAATCTGAACATACGGTCTGTCACAGATTTTCGTCCCAAGCGACGAATCGGTTTCCAAGTCATAGTTAATTCTCAAGGCCTTATTCCCGTCTGAATCCTGCGCTACACCGATACTGCCGCCGTATTTATCGGTGACAACAAGGTTTTCGGGCAGCTCTCCGTCTACTTCGCAGTCTTCAAAATCAAGCATTCGCCTTACAAGCTCCTCGGGCTTCGGAACATCCTCATCGGTAATCAATCGGAAAGAGTCATACAAAACTCCTGCGTGATTCGATGCCATATAGGGAGTTCTTATTCTCAAGGTGACAAGCTCTTCTATTTCAGTCTGGCTTAACTTATTACCTTCGTTGGTTCCGCCCCAGAATTCGTCGGCTGTCACAAGACCGATATCATTAAAATAAATTCTTATTCGCGTGTATTCTCCGTTTTCAGAGGGAAAAACATCTTTAATATATTGATACTTTTTCTCGTTGCTTCCTTTACCAACTATGAGAAAAGACCTGATGTTAACACTCTGCGTCTTGTCAAGATTTTTTACATAAAATTCAACTCCGACGCAACCCGCCGCACGCTTTTCAAGTGAAATATTGAAAGACATATCGTAATTAACCTGATCTGTTTCCGATTTATAAAGCAAAGAGTTAGGAGCTGTGTGCGCGTCCTCTTTATAGATGCTGAAAGTGCCGTTCTTATCGTAGATTCCGGCAACACCCGAAGAATTTATTTCCTCAACTGTATCTACGGAGTCAAAGTTTAACAATTCCTTGTCAACAACGTCAATTGACTCAATATCCTTACGATCACCCTTTAAGGTAACGCTTATATCGCCTATGCTTATGCTGTAATTATCCGTTTTATTTACGGTGTAATTCGGCAGAGCAATATAGATAAGTATTTGCTTTATATCGGCATATTGTCTTTGATTCCACTTATTATTTGTAGTAGTTGTTCCCAAAAAGCTGGATTGCGCGTCAATTCTGAGCATATCACCGACGTTTTTTGTAATTATGCCGTCGGCGTTGTATGGCAATTCCTCAGATGAATTTACAGTTTTGCCGTACTTACCGTTATTATCTGAAACACCTATAACATAATAGGTTGTTTCCTTTTTATTTGACGAATTGCTCGGTTTTTTTGTATTGTTCTTAATATCAACGTTAATTGAATCTAAATACGGTGCATACCTTTCGGGAACATTTACCGCGAGTGCAATATAGGCATTAGCTCTTGAGGAAATATTAGTACTTGTCGAGGAAACCTTTACGGTTTTATCAAGCGCTACGGTATAGAGTTTGTTACCGTCCTGATCTTCGGCAATGCTTTGTGTACCTGTGTATGTAGAAGAAACCGAAACTTCTTCAGGAATCGGGTTTGTACTGTCCACTTTACCGGTTTCACATCCGTTAAAGGTAGCAAGAGTACGTTCGACGGTTATTATATCGTCGCTTTCCTCTTTGAAAATATAATGAAAATCGTCGAAATAAACGCCGCTGTGATCCTTGCCTATAAACGGCATACGGATACGTATGCCTGTAATCTTACAAATCTCGTCATACGGTATACGGTTGCCGGAGGAAGTTCCG
>JBJEOD010000166.1:0-2349 GCA_051880535.1 Acutalibacteraceae bacterium
AAAAAATCGCTTAACAATGCAAAGGGATTTGTTAAGCGATTTTTATAACAATTTAGCTTAAAAAAGCGTTGGACTTGCCTACTTTGTATCCGACCACCATTCGCGAAAACAGATTGAATACAGCACAGATAGGTTTGAGGCTTATGACGTGACAGTAACTGCCGAGGATTATTTATGATTAGCAGGAAGTAATAGCAGTCTATCAAAAATATCGTTGAATAAAAAATGGTTACGGCTTCAGAATTTGAAACCGTAACCGCTTTTTTATTTGTTTTGACCGTAATATGCGTTTTTTCCGTGTTTTCTGAAATAATGCTTGTCTAAAAGCTCCCGGGGAATATTTGGTATACTTTGATTCAACGTGACAGTGCGGTAGTTCATGGCAGCGATTTCTTCCAGTACAACAGCATTGTAAACAGCGTCATCGGCATTTTCTCCCCAGACAAACGGTCCGTGACTTTTTACAAGAACCGCAGGAATCGCTTGCGGATCAAGGTTTTTAAAGGTCTCGATTATCACGTTTCCGGTTTCTTTTTCATATTCGCCGTTTATTTCAGAAGGAGTCATATCTCTTGTGCAGGGTATTTCGCCGTGAAAATAATCCCCGTGGGTAGTTCCAAGAGGCCTTATGCCGAGACCTGCCTGGGCAAAGGAGGTGGCCCAATTACTGTGGGTGTGAACAATACCGCCTATATTTTCAAAAGCACGGTAGAGTTGGAGATGTGTAGGAGTATCGCTCGATGGCTTTTTAGAGCCTTCAATTACCTTGCCTGTTGAAAGCTCAACTACAACCATATCGTCAGCCGTCATATTGCTGTACTCCACGCCGGAGGGCTTTATTACCATCATACCCGACTTGCGCTCGACAGCGGAAACATTACCCCACGTAAAAGTCACCAGTCCGTATTTAGGAAGCAGTAGATTAGCATTTAAAACCTGTTTTTTTAATTTTTCTAACATAACGGTATATCCTCCAGCTTTTTTTCTGCCGGCAAGCCTGCTTTATAGCGCTTTATATATTCTGAAAATATTTTAACTGAGTCCGGTTCGGGTGAAAGCGTATAAACGCTCATACTGTTGAAAACATTTTTTTGCAGCCATTCTCCGAGTGTATCGTTTTGCTTTTTAATCATGTATGCCGCAAGGAGAGCCATACCCCAAGCTCCGCCTTCGCTTGCCGTTTCAAATACGCTTATGGGAGTATTTAGTGAGTCTGCAAGAATCTGCTGTGCTACTCCTTTGACCTTGAAGAGACCGCCGTGCGCCAGAAAACGCATTGCCCCTGTTTTTTCGTTGTTTAAGAGCAAATCCATACCGATACTGAGTGCCGCCATTGAAGAGTAGAGCTGAGATTTCATAAAGTTGGCAAGGTTCATTTTACTTGCGGGAGTACGGAAATACATGGGGTGTCCGTTTTCCACACCTGTGACAGGCTCGCCTGAAAGATAGTTATATGCTGTAATACACGCGCAGTCCGCATCAGAAGATTCTGAGTGACGGTAAAGCGTTTCGTAAATCTGTGCTTTGTCAAGCGCTATGCCCGCAAGACCTGCAAATTCTCCGAATATTTTAACCCATACATCAAGCTCTGAGCAGCAGTTGTTACAGTGAACCATGGCGACAGGAGAGGAATCGGGAGTAGTAAGAATATCTATTTCGGGGTAAACATTCTCTAACGGTTTTTCAAGTACAAGCATAGAAAAAATTGACGTTCCGGCTGATATGTTTCCGGTTTTGGGCAATACAGAGTTCGTGGCAACCATGCCTGTTCCGGCATCCCCCTCCGGCGGACATATCGGAATTCCCGCTTTCAGATTGCCTGATGGGTCGAGAAATTTTGCACCTTCTTCTGTAAGACGGGTACCATTTTCGCCGGCAAGCCGTATCTTCGGAAGTAGATTTTTTATATTCATGCCGAGACCTTTATCCGAAAGAATTTCGTTGAATTTTGAAATCATTTTCGGGTTATATTCTTTGTTTTCCACAGGAAACATTCCCGAGGCTTCTCCAACCCCGACCTCAAGCGTGTCGGTAAGTTTGAAATGAATATATCCGGCAAGAGTGGTCATATAGGAGATGTTCGACACATAGCTTTCGCCGTCTAAAATTGCCTGATATAGGTGCGCGATACTCCACCTTTGCGGAATATTAAAATTAAAAAGTGAAGTAAGCTCTAAGGACGCCTGACGGGTATTAGTGTTTCGCCAAGTCCTGAACGGAGTTAGCAGGCGGTTATTTTTATCAAAAGGCATAAAACCGTGCATCATACCCGAAATACCGATCGCGCCGATGACGGTGAGCGATACCGAGTATTTTTTCATAACATCTTCCGCGAGATCGGCATAGCAG
>JBJEOD010000167.1:0-11124 GCA_051880535.1 Acutalibacteraceae bacterium
AATTCGTGAATTACAATAAGCAAAAGAAAAAGAACCACCGCAACAAGATAAGGCCACACATTACCCCATACATTCAAAAAAGCCGAAATAACAATCACCTGCTGAAAAAATATTTTTATCGTATAATAATTACGAATTACGAATTACGAATTACGAATTCCTAATTAACTCCCTTGCCGCTCTGTCTGCCTCAAAAACATCATCTAATGAATATTCCTTTATATTATTGACCGAATTAAGCGCTTTTTCCGCTAATTCTGCAATTTGCAAAAATTTGATTTTGCCGTTAAGGAACAGGGCGACCGCCTCCTCATTAGCGCCGTTTACCGCCGCAGGAGCAAGCCCGCCCCGCTTTACCGCCTCTATACAAATCGGCAGACAGCGGAAGGTATCGGTATCGGGCTTTGCGAAGGTAAGCGTGCCTATATCCGCAAGGCTTAAATGCTCGAAAGCAAAGTCCGCGCGCTCGGGATAGGTAAGCGCATACTGAATGGGAAGTCTCATATCGGGTGTGCCTAACTGGGCAATAACCGCACCGTCGGACAGCTCTATCCCTGAATGGACTATACTCTGCCTGTGCACCAACACCTCAATATTATCGGGAGAAATATCGAACAGCCGCACCGCCTCGATAACCTCAAGCCCCTTATTCATAAGGGTGGCGGAATCAACCGTGATTTTTGCCCCCATAGACCAGTTGGGGTGTTTAAGCGCATCCTTTACAGTCACGCTTTCAAGCTCCTTTTTAGTCTTGCCGTAAAACGGACCGCCCGACGCGGTGAGGAGTATTTTTTTTAGCGAACCCTTGGGCGCGCCCTGCAAGGACTGAAAAATCGCCGAGTGCTCGCTGTCCACAGGTAAAAGCTTTACCCCTGTCTCTTTGAGTCTGCAGTTGACGATTTCTCCCCCCGCCACAAGGGTTTCCTTGTTTGCAAGGGCTATTGTTTTTTGAGCAGTAATCGCCGCAAGGGTGGGTTTAAGCCCCGCGATACCCACAATCGCGTTTAAAACAATATCGCCCTCATACTGTGCGGCGGCGCAGACCCCCTCCTCGCCTGAAAGCACCTTGACAGCGGTGTCCGCAAGGCGGGTTTTAAGGTCATTTGCCGCTTGTTTATCCGAAACGGCGACAATATCGGGCTTAAATTTTCTTGCCTGCTTTTCAAGCAAATCGGTATTTTTCCCCGCCGCTAAAGCGGTTACCTTATAGCCGTTTCGCTCTGCTACCTCTAACGCCTGAACGCCTATCGAACCTGTAGAACCTAAAATTATAAGCCTTTTCATCAGATTACCCCCAGTGAGACAAAGAGAGAAAATAGGGGGGCTATCATAATTATACTGTCAAATCTGTCAAGTATTCCGCCGTGACCCGGAATTAAATTGCCGTAGTCCTTAATTCCCGCCGTGCGCTTGATTGCCGAGGCAAAAAGGTCGCCTATCATACCTAAAATACAGAAAGGAACAGTTAAAATAAGTGCGGCGGCAAGCTTTCTCGTAACAGAAAAAGCAAAAACCAAAATAAGGGAAACGACAACGCTCGACAAAATTCCTCCCACAGCGCCCTCGACTGTTTTTTTAGGACTTATCTCGGGGCAGAGCTTGTGCTTTCCTAAAGTACTGCCCACAAAGTAGGCGCCCATATCGCAAACGCTCGAAAAATTAAGGAGCATTAAAAGATAGAAAATTCCCCTTTCGTGGCTTAAAACCGCGCCAAGGCTTGAAAAAGCAAAGGAAACCGCAATAGGCATTGCGGCAAGGGTGACAATATGAGTAAGGTTAAATTCCTTATGCTCTTTAAGGGTCACAACCGCCGCGAAAATAAAGTAAATTACGCTAAGCGCGGCTGAAAGCTCAATGTTAGAAATATCAACGATCTTTGTTGCCTTTTTATCAAGCAGAAATACATTTAAAACCGAATAAGCACACGCCCCTATAAGCGCCGCCTTCGACTTAATCCCCGCCGCGTTATGAAGCAGCTCATAAACCGCCACAGCCGCTGTTGCGGCGATAAAGGCGGTGATAAAAAGCGGGCTTACAAGTATTCCGAGGGCAAGCACCGCCGCTACGATAAGCGCCATAACAACGCCCGATATAATTCTCGTTTTCATACTTTCACCTCGTTAAACCCCGCCGAAACGGCGGTTGCGGCGGTTGTAGTCCTCTATCGCCTTTTCCAAATGCTTTGGGGTGAAATCGGGCCACAAAACGTCCGAAAACCAGTACTCAGCATACGCCGACTGCCAGAGAAGATAATTAGAGGTGCGGTATTCACCGCTGGGTCTTATAATAAAATCGGGGTCGGGCATACCCGCGGTGTAAAGCCTGTCGGAAATTGTCTGCTCGGTGATTTCGTCGGCGGACACGCCCTCGGCAACGATTTTTTTAACCGCGTGAACCAGCTCGTCCCTGCCGCCGTAGTTTATCGCAATGTTAAGCTTAAGCCCCGTCGCGTCCTTAGAGCCGTCCTCGTCCTTTTTCATAAGCTCCTTAATATCGTCGGCGAGCGGGGTCGGGTCGCCGATAAACTTTACCTTGATATTCTCCTGCTTAAAGTTTTCCGCGTCCTTTAAATAATCGCGGAGCAGGTTCATAATGCCGTCAACCTCCTCGGCGGGGCGCTTCCAGTTCTCGGTGGAAAAGGCGTAGACGGTCAGGTATTCAAGCCCTATTTTATTGCAGTAGCGAGCTATGGTTTTAAAGGTTTTAGCCCCCGAAACGTGACCCGCCGAGCGCGGAAGTCCCCGTTTTTTAGCCCAGCGGCCGTTGCCGTCCATCACTATCGCGATATGGCGTGGGAGCGGTCTTTCGGTATCGTTTTTCTTTTTAAATAACGGCAAAAAATCACCAACCTTTTTAATTCGTAATTCGTAATGCGTAATTCGTAATTAAGAAAAACATTTTACGCATTACAAAGAAGAATTAAATTGATTTATTTTAACAGAGTCGAAAATCTAACAAAAGCCCAAAATACCATAATTACGAATTACGCATTACGAATTACGCATTGATTAAATTTCCATTATTTCCTTTTCCTTAAGCGCCGCAAGCTCGTCAATCTCCTTGCAGTACTTGTCGGTAAGGATTTGTATCTTCTTTTCACCGTCGGCGACGTCGTCCTCGGTAATAACATTGTTCTTTTTAAGACCTTTAAGCTTTTCAATCGCGTCTCTTCTGGTGTTGCGCACCGCGACCTTGCTTTCCTCGGCGGTCTTGTGTACGTCCTTTACTATCTCCTTGCGGCGCTCCTCGGTAAGGGGCGGGAAGGAAAGGCGGATAACCCTGCCGTCGTTCTGGGGGTTAATGCCGATGTCAGAGGTCAGTATTGCCTTTTCAATGTCCTTAAGGGTAGAAGCGTCCCAGGGCTGAATCATAAGGATACGGGGCTCGGGGACAGACACCGCCGCCATCTGCTGAATAGGTGTCGGACAGCCGTAATAATCCACCGTAACGCGGTCGAGCACCGAAGCGTTGGCTCTGCCCGCACGTATGGATTTATAGTCGCGCTCCAACACGCCTATAGTCTTGTTCATCTTTTCCTCGGTGTTTTTCAATAGCTCTTTCATAAATGTTGCCTCCGTTCGTTTATTATATTATTTTACTACAGTGCCTATCTGCTTACCCTCAGCCGCGTCAACAATGTTGTGCGGATTGTCAAGGTTGAAAACAAGAATTTCAATGCCGTTATCCATACAAAGGGAAGCGGCGGTGCTGTCCATAACGTGAAGTCCCTTTTGGAGCACGTCAAGGTGGGAAAGGGTGTCGAACTTTTGAGCGTTCGGATTGGTTTTCGGGTCGCTGTCGTAAACGCCGTCAACGTTGGTAGCCTTGAATATAACGTCCGCGCCGATTTCGGCAGCACGGAGAGCCGCGGCGGTATCGGTGGAGAAGAAGGGGTTGCCCGTTCCGCAGCCGAAGATTACCACCCTGCCCTTTTCCAAATGGCGAACCGCCTTGTTCCTGATATACGGCTCTGCTATCTGCCGCATTTCAATAGCGGTCTGAACGCGGGCGGTAACGCCCAACTGCTCGAGCGCGTCGGCAAGGGCTAACGAGTTAATGGTGGTGGCAAGCATACCCATATGATCGGCTCTTGTGCGGTCCATCTTACCGCTTGAGCGGCCGCGCCAGAAGTTGCCGCCGCCTACAACAATAGCGACCTCAATTCCTAAATCACAGCAGTCCTTGACGCTTTTGCAAACGTCCAGCACCTTATCAAAATCGATTCCCGACCCCTTTTCTCCCGCGAGAACCTCGCCGCTGAGCTTTAAAAGTATACGCTTATAAACAGGTTTCATCTGCTTTCTCCAATCCGCCGAAAGGCAAAAATATTATCGTATATATTTTACAATATACCGCCCCTAAAGTCAATTCAAAATACCGTCTTTTTTAATAAACCCCAAAAAGGCAGTATAATTTTCAAAAAATTCAAAAAAGAGCGGGAAATATGTGGTATTATATTTTTGTATGTCTGATGTCAAAAGGGGTAAAGAAAAATGATAGAAATAAAGGATATGAAGGCAAAGGAGCTAATAGCCCGCAAAAGCGAGATTATAGAGCATACCCGCCCCTTTGCCGAGCTTATGATGCGCTACAACTGCGCTATGTTAGAGGTCAAAACCAAGCTTGACGTGCTTAACACACAGCTGTCGCTTGAAAATGACCGCAACCCGTTCGAGTCTATAAGCTGTCGGATAAAGACCGTCGGCAGCATAGTTGAAAAGCTTAACCGCAAGGGCTACGAGCTTACCGCCGAAAGCATTGAAAAAAATCTCAACGATGTCGCGGGTATACGGGTAATCTGCTCCTTCCCCGACGATATTTATATATTGGCGGACAGGCTCTGCTCGCAGGACGATATACGCCTTATAGAGCGCAAGGACTACATTAAAAATCCAAAGCCCAACGGCTACAGAAGTCTCCACCTGATAGTTGAAATTCCGATATTCTTAATGGACGAGAAAAAATTTATGAGGGTGGAGGTGCAGTTCAGAACCATAGCGATGGACTTCTGGGCAAGCCTTGAGCACAAGCTTAAATACAAAAAGAACATCGAAACCGACCTTGAGGAAATCTCCGCCGAGCTTAAGGCCTGCGCCGAAGAGATAAGCCGCCTTGATAATAAAATGCAGCAGATACATAAAAAAATCGACAGCAAGGACCCGGACGCAGGTGAAAAATAGATTGCAAAAGCGTTTAAGCTGTACTATAATATAAGGTAATACAGATTTAAAGGAGAGAAAAAATTGTCCTTTCCGCTTGAAAATATAAGAAATTTCTGCATTGTCGCCCATATCGACCACGGCAAGTCCACCCTTGCCGACAGGCTTTTGGAGCTTACGCGGTCGGTCTCCGAACGTGATATGGAGGAGCAGCTTTTAGACAGTATGGATTTAGAGCGCGAGCGCGGCATTACCATAAAGGCGCACGCGGTCACACTTTACTACAAGGCTAAAGACGGCAGGGAATACGAGCTTAATTTAATCGACACCCCGGGTCACGTTGACTTTAATTACGAGGTTTCCCGCTCGCTCGCCGCCTGCGAGGGGGCGGTGCTTGTGGTGGACGCGTCGCAGGGAATTGAGGCGCAGACCCTTGCCAATACCTATTTAGCGGTTGACCACGGGCTTGAAATTCTGCCCGTTATAAACAAAATCGATCTGCCCTCCGCCGAGCCTGAGCGGGTAAAGGCGGAGATTGAGGACGTTATCGGCATCCCCGCCGACACAGCGCCCCTTATCTCGGCTAAAACGGGTGTTAACGTCGAGGAGGTTTTGGAGCGCATTGTAACCGACATTCCCGCCCCTAAAGGGGACGTAAACGCTCCCCTTACCGCGCTGGTTTTCGACTCATATTACGACCCGTACAAGGGGGTTGTGGTATATTTCCGCGTTATGAGCGGAAGGCTTAAAACAGGGGATAAAATCCTTATGATGGCTACAGGCGCTAATTTTGACACGGTGGAGATAGGCAGAAAGCGCGCCACCTCTATGGAGCCCTGCGATATGCTTGAAGCGGGCGAGGTAGGCTATCTTACCGCCTCCATTAAAACCGTAAATGAGGCGCGGGTGGGCGACACAGTCACCTTAGCCGATAATCCCGCAAAGGAGCCGCTTGAGGGCTACCGCAAGGTAAACCCCGTGGTTTTCTGCGGAATATACCCCGCCGACGGAGCAAAATACCCCGACCTGCGGGACGCGCTGGAAAAATTAAGCCTTAACGACGCCTCCTTACTCTTTGAGCCCGAAAGCTCTACGGCGCTGGGCTTCGGCTTCCGCTGCGGCTTTTTGGGACTGCTTCATATGGAGATTATCGAGGAGCGTTTGGAGCGCGAGTACAATTTAGACCTTGTAACCACCGCGCCGAGCGTTGAATATAAGTTTGTCCTTACAAATGGCGAGACCGTAACGGTGGACAACCCGACCAACTACCCCGACCCCGCGGTTATTGCCGAGGCGTTGGAGCCTGTCGCCGACGTGCACATCTACAGCCCCAGCGACTACGTGGGGGCGATTATGCAGCTCTGCGAGGAGCGGCGCGGGGTTTACACCGATATGAAGTATATGGGCGACCGCGTGGACATTCACTATGTTATGCCTATGGGCGAGATCGTCTACGACTTTTTTGATGCCCTTAAATCCCGCACAAAGGGCTACGCCAGCTACGATTACGAGGCAAAGGGCTATGAAAAATCCAAGCTTGTAAAGCTTGACGTAATGCTGGCGGGCGACGTTGTGGACGCGCTTTCCTTTATAGTTCATTCCGATAACGCCTATACAAGGGCGCGTAAAATTGCCGAAAAGCTAAAGGACTATATCCCGAGACAGCTTTTCGAGGTGCCGATTCAGGTGGCGGTTTCGGGCAAGATTATCGCCCGCGAGACCGTAAAGGCGCTCCGCAAGGACGTGCTTGCAAAATGCTACGGCGGCGACATTACACGAAAGAAAAAGCTGCTTGAGAAGCAGAAAGAGGGCAAAAAGCGTATGCGCCGCTTAGGCACGGTGGAGGTGCCGCAGGAGGCGTTTATGGCGGTATTAAAGCTTGACGAATAGCGAGGGGAAAGTATGACTAAACAGCAAAGACATAAGGCAATCGTGCGGCGCAGGATTTTTCTCTCGGTTTGCGCCGTGATATTGGCGGCTATTATTCTGCTTATCGCCTTTGCGGTAAAGGCGGTAATGTCGGGCGGCGAAAAGGATAATAATTCGTCAGAAGTAAGCAGTGTGCAAAGCGACAGCGTTTCTGATGTATCGGACAATTCTGATGTGTCGGAGGCTTCGTCCGAGCAGTCCTCCGCACCGAGCTATCCCGAAACAGGACCTAACGGGCTTGACGCGAATTACAGCAAGCTTTTGCTTGTAAACGGCGATAATCCCCTGCCCGAGGATTACGATTACGAGGGTAATTTAACCACCATTCCCGACAATTATATAAACGGCTCGTTAAAGCAGATAGACAAGGACGTATGGCCCTATATGAAGGCTATGATTGAAGCGGCGTGGGCGGACGGCGTAAAATTATATGTCTGGTCGCCATACCGCTCCTACGATACGCAAAATATGCTCTTTCAGAAGCAGGTGAACCGCTGTATCCAAAACGGCACTCCCGCGGACCAAGCGGAGGCTGAGGCGGCGACGGTTGTTGCAAGACCGGGCACAAGCGAACACCACACAGGGCTTGCCGCCGATTTTAATATGGCAAGCGATAAGTTTGCAACCACCGAGATGTACGCATGGATGCAGGAGCACGCCGAGGATTACGGCTTTGTTATGCGGTACAGCGGGGAAAAGCAGTCGATTACGGGTGTGATTCACGAATCGTGGCATTACCGCTTTGTCGGAATCAACAACGCAAAGGAAATGAACAGGCTTAATATGTGTCTTGAGGAATACGTGGAATACCTTAATAAGCGGTAAACAATCAGGGGAGCGGACGCGCCTTAAACCGCACTTCCGCTCCCGCTTAAAAAAATTTTAAAAAAATCCTTGCTATTTTGCTTATGATGTGGTAATATAGTTTTGTTCGGGGGTATAGCTCAGCTGGGAGCGTGAGCAACTCGCTTACACACCCCGCGAAAACAAAAATCCCAACAACCCAATAAGGGGCATTAGCTCAGCTGGGAGAGCGCTACACTGGCAGTGTAGAGGTCAGCGGTTCGATCCCGCTATGCTCCACCACACCGAGTGCCTCGGTACGCAAACGCGTGCTTGAGGCGCTTCTTTTTTGCACTTTTTCTCTCGCGTTTAAAACCTATATTAAACGGTCGCTACAAACAAAAAGACAGTCTGTTTTTTGACGGGCTGATTTTTGCATCTTAAGCGGTCATATCAAATGTTATTTCCTTGTCAATTCCTAAGAAAAATTGCTTAATATCAAAGTTAAACTCAATTTTCAGTTTGTAATCTCGGAATACATCTATCCGCTTTATCATACTGTTTACAATCATTTTTTTAGCTTCAATGCTCGCACCGTCGTAAAGGTCTGCCCACGAAATAATTTCGTCATAGCTTCTGCAAAGCTCGGCTTGTAATTTCTCCGACTGTTTAAGCTCGGCTTCAATATTTTCCCGAACCTTTGCAAGCTCATTACAATTTTCCTCGCTGTCGGTTATAAGTTCCGAAAGAATATCTTTTGAAAAGGTACTTTCGCCTTGCAAGCATTTAATAACCTCCGCTTTCAGCAAGCTTAATTTTTGTAAGGCTTTATTATATTCCTTTTCGGTATCGGCAAGACGGCGCTTTTTATCCGTAACTTCTTTTTTGTACCGTGCGGAGACAATTTTACTTTTCGGTATTCCTTTCATTGCAGCGAATATATTTTTAATTACCTGTTCAACAATTCCGTCAAGCTTATGCATAGTGTATCCCGTCTGCCCGTTGCAATCGGTCTGCTTTCTTGTTTTGCCGTAGCAGACATAGCGAATTCGGGGCATTTTATCTATACTTCCGTCTTTACGCTTTCTGTATCTGCCGTTGGTTGTAAGAGTAAGCCTTGCACCGCAATGACCGCAAAACACATTCCCCGCAAGTAAGGATTTGCCCCTTGTATTAAGCGGAACAGTCGGATTTCCCGAATGCTTTTTTGCTCGACTTTTAAAAATATCAGAAGCGGTTTTAAATTGCTCAGGATTAATTATTTGAAGCTCGGGCAAAAGCGGAGAGCGGGCGTCACCGCTCCGTAAAACACCGGTATAGGTTAAGTTGCTCAAAATACCGCGAATACTTGCCTGATGCCACGGCTTTCCGCTTCTTGTCCTGTATCCGTTATCATTTAAAAAATTTGCTATTCGCCAAGTGCCGTAGCCCTCGTTTGTATATTTATCAAAAATAAGTTTTACAACCGCCGATTCGGACTCATTTATTTTTAAATCATACAGCTCATGCTTGCGCTTATTAAATCTACCGCTTTTTACAAGGTCATATCCGTATGCGGGACTGCCGCCTTTGTAATGTCCCTCCTCCACCATTTGCCGAAGGCTCGTTTTTGTTCTTATCGAGGTTTTCTCACTTTCGCCGTCAGCCTGCCAAAAGCGTATATAATTGAGCAGCTTGTCGGTGTGATTATCAAATCTCTGCTCTCCCTCTACCGTACTCCAAACTGAAATACCGTTTTTAGCAAACCATTCAACTACAAACGGCGTTTCGTCGGCTATTCGTCCTATGCGGTCAAACATAAATACAAGCAGAATATCAAATTCTTTCTTGCGGGCAAGGTCTTTTATCAACTGTATTTTATCCCTGTTTTCAGCGCGAACCTTATGACCTGAAACACCGTCCTCTTGCTCCTCAAATACGATATTCCAGCCCTTTTGCTCGGCAAATCGGCGACAGGCTTTCCTTTGCATCGGAATATCCGCTTCATTTCCGTTACTGTAATCTACCTGCTTATCCGTTGAAACACGGTAGAGACAACAAACTCTGTTTTTATCCGTCATTTTTATCACACTTCCTTTTACCCGATTTTAAAGAAGAGTACTCATTATTACAAATGTGCGGATTACTGTCAAGCAGAATAGAGCTAATACGGGCAAACAATTCAGTATTAGGCTCAGTAGCAAAAGAAAGCTCTATTTGGTGACCGTCAATCATCATATATTTTTTTGTATGATCCTGAGATATATTATTCATAAGCTTCCTCCTATCTATCCCGTTCGCGTTGACGTATTAGATACCTGCGGTAGTGTTCGCAAGCTTTTAATATAAAATCTTCAAGCTGTTTCGGATTGGCATTCGGTGCGAATTTCAGTAACTTTTCCGCCGGAATTTTAATCGTTTCACGCTGATTTGCCTTTTCTTCGCACATAATACCCTGAATAACAGAACGGTCGAGCAATCCTTCGCGATATGCCTTGTGCATACGGAAAGCCTGCGAATAGGACGGCGTACAGTCGTTTTGCTCACATTGTTCAAGAACATCGTATTGTGACTGATCGTCCAAATGCGAAAGCTCAACACCGACAGACAGTGCCATTTTGCCCTCGTCCATAAATTCAAGGAATTCAGGAATCAGATAGGTCAAGCGAATATAGCGCTGAACGGTACGACCACTTTCTGTATCTGAAACATCATCACGGGACTTGTGGCCAACTTGTCCACAAGTGACACCCTGATGCTTCATTGCTTCCATTTTCAGCTTGTAAGCAAACGCCTTTTCGCTGGGTAGGATATGCTCTCTGTGCAGGTTGCTGTCCACTAAAGCTATAGCGGCTGAGTCACGGTCAAGGGCATAAATTAAGGCAGGGACTTCTGTAATCCCTGCCTTAACTGCGGCGTGTAAGCGGCGGTGTCCGCTTATAACCTCATATTTTTCTGCGTTTTCAATCGGTCGAACGATTAACGGTGACAAAATACCGACTGTCTGAATACTTGCAATCAGTGTATTCATTTCCTCATCGTCCTTAACCTTGAACGGATGCCCCTCAAACGGGCAAAGTATTGAAACCGGAATGTTTACCGGTTTTATCATTGTATTTTTCATTTTCATCTACTCCTATTTAAATATTTTGCACGGGCTTTTCTTTCAAGCTCGTGCTCTTGTTTTAATAATTCATATAAATGCGGAGACTTCTCAAGAATTTTCTCCGCACGGCGAAGCCTTTCACGAACAGGCTTCATTTGTTTGGAAATT
>JBJEOD010000168.1:0-11045 GCA_051880535.1 Acutalibacteraceae bacterium
GAATAAAAGGGATATGGTGAAAAAATGCTTGATTACAATGTGAAAATAGGGCTTGTGCCTATGCGCCGCAACACTACAAACCGCCCCGCAAAAACCTTTTTAACATGGGTTTCTGCCGAGGAGCGCGGTCACAGGTTTGTCGATTACATTGAAAAGAATTTTGCAACCGAAAACGTAAGCTTTGCCGACAGTAAGGGGCTCGGCTGTGCCGACCTTATATTTGACGAACAATCCGCCGACGATATTATCGAGCGTTTTAAAAATGAAAAGGTTGACGCGGTTGTGATAATTAACTGCAACTTCGGAAACGAAGAAGCCGCCGCTTTCCTTGCGAAGGCTCTCGGTAAGCCCGTGCTTTTGTGGGCGCCGCTTGACGACGAATATTATAAGGACGGTATGAGACCTACCGATTCCCAGTGCGGTATTTTCGGAGTTTCCCGTCAGCTTCAACGCTTCCATATTCCGTTTTCACACCTTCCTTCCTGCAGAGTTGAGTCGGAGGAATTTAAAGAGGGCTTTGAGCGCTTTACCCGCGTTGCCTGTATGGTTAAGAATTTCAACGGAATGAAAATAGGACAGGTTGGAATCCGTCCCGCGCCGTTCTACTCGGTAATATGGAACGAGGGCGAGCTTATGGAGAAGTTCGGGCTTCGCATTACCCCCTTTAATATGGCGGTAATTCAGAATATGTTTAACGAAATCGCCGAAAGCTATAAGACGGAAATCGCCGAAATTGAGGATTATATACTTAACAATTATACCCTTGACGAGCTGACACCGCAGTATGTAAACCGTATGGCGACCTTGGCTGTTACATACAAGCGGCTGTTTGAGGAAAATAAGCTTGATGTTCTCTCCGCCGAGTGCTGGACGGCTACTCCCCAGATGTTTGACGGGCTTGCTCCCTGCGCGGTTTACGGAATTTTAAACGATTTAGGCTACATAATTTCCTGCGAAAGCGATATACATTGCGCTATTACAATGCTTCTGCTTTCCTGCGCCTCCTTCGGCAAGAAAAAGCCGTTTTTGGGCGAGTTTACGGTGCGCCACCCCGAAAATAAAAACGCCGAGCTTTTATGGCATTGCGGACCCTTCCCGCTCTCTGTCAAGGCTCCCGATTCCGAAGCACGCCTTGTAAATCAGCGCGAGTGGTTCAGGGCGAAGGACGGGGAATACACCGTCGCCCGTATCGATCAGGAGAGCGGAAATTATATGCTCCTGCCGCTTAAATGTCATACAACAAAAGGACCGCAGACCCACGGCACATATATCTGGGGCGAGTTTGATAATTTGCAGGCGGTGGAAGACAGGTTGCTTGACGGTCCTTACATTCACCATTTCGCCGAAATCGAGGGCGACTACACAAAGGAGCTCCGCGAGTTCTGTAAGTATGTACCCAATCTTAAAATTGATACCACATTAGATTAAAAAGGAGAATAAAGAAATGCAGTACCAGATGAATGAATTTTTGTTTGCAATGATTCTCACCGAGCTTGAGGACGCGGTAGGCAAGGAAAACTGCTCCACCCGATCTATCGACAAGGTGACCCACAGCGTGGACTACTACTGGCTGTCCCGTATGTGGGCAGACCGCGGCTGCCGTATGCCCGAGGCGGATTTTGTAGTCTGCCCGAAGGACGCCGAAGAGGTTTCCAAGGTAGTTAAAATCGCCAATTACTACAAGCTCCCCGTTACCACATGGGGCGCGGGCGGCGGTACACAGGGCGGCGCAATTCCTGTGTGCGGCGGTATCGTTTTAGACACCAAGAGAATGAACAAGATTTACGAGGTCAACACCGAGGGTATGTACATAGAGTGCGGCACGGGCGCTATCTACAAGCACATTGAATGGGCGGCGAACGAGGTCGGCAAGGCGACAATGCACTATCCCTCAAGCCTTACCTGCTCTACCGTCGGCGGCTTTTTGGCTCACCGCGGTATCGGCGTATGCTCAACCAAATACGGCAAGATAGACGATATGGTGCTCCAGATGGAGGTAGTACTCCCGAACGGCGATATAATTAATACCTCGCCCGCACCCAAGCACGCCGCAGGACCTGACCTTAACCAAATATTTATCGGTTCAGAGGGCACTCTCGGAATTATCACAAAGGCGCAAATCCGCATTTTCGACCAGCCTGAGGAGCGCCGTTTCAGGGGCTTCCTGTTCCAGGATATGGAGGGCGCATTCAAGGCGTCCCGCGAGCTTTTGCAGAAGTTCAAGCCCTCTGTAATGCGTCTTTACGACGAGGCGGAGACCTCCACACTTATTAAAAAGATTGTCGGCGTTGAGCGCAAGGGTGCGTTTATGAACATAGCCTACGAGGGCGACCGCGAAATGGTTGAGGTTGAGGAAAAGATACTCCTTAAGACCTTCGCCAAATACGGCGCTGAGGACTTAGGCGACGAATACGGCAAAAAGTGGTGGGAGGAGAAGATTACCTTCTTCTATCCCGGTCATATGATGGATATTCCGCAGATGTTCGGCACAATGGACACAATAGCCCCCTACGGTAAGATTGAGGAAATCTATTGGGCTATGAAGGAAGCTATTGAAACCAACTTCCCGCAGGCGAGGTTTATAGCGCACTTCTCGCATTGGTATGAGTGGGGCGCAATGGTTTACGACCGCTTTATTATTGACGGCAAGGACGTTCCTGAGGATCCGGTTGAGGCATTAAGGCTTCATCAGGCGGTCTGGACCTGCGGCGTCCGCACGGCGCTCGCCCACGGCGGCGTTGTAAACGACCACCACGGCGTAGGCATTAAGCTCGGCAGACTTATGAAAGAGCAGTACGGCCCCGCAATGCAGGTATTTGAGGGACTTAAGAAATCGCTTGACCCGAACGGCATTATGAATCCGTTTAAATTAGGTCTTTAATTAGGAGGAAAGTCAAATGAATTTATCCGAAAAAGCCAAACAGCACGTAGATTCCTGCCGTTTTTGCTGGATGTGCCACCACATCTGCCCGATAGGCAACGCAACGGGACACGAAAGAAGCACCGCACGCGCACGCGCGCTGGGAATTTCCCTTGTAAACCGCGACGCTATTGATCTGTCCGAAATAATGGATAATATATACGAGTGCTGCACCTGCGGCGGTTGCGTAAACGTCTGCGTTACAGGCTGGGACCCCGTAATGTTTACTAAGGAAACAAGACTTAAGGCGGCGCTTGAAAACAAGCTCCCCGAATATATTAACAGGCTTGTGGATAACTGCCTTGATACAGGCAATGCCTACGGCGAAACCGAAATTTCAGCCGACCTTAAAAATGCGATTGCCGCTCACAGCGAAAAGACAGATACCCTCCTTTATTTAGGTGCGGACGCGCGTTATAAAGTACCCGAGCAGGCAGTAAAGGCTATTAAGGTGCTCCGGCAAGCAAATGTAAGCTTCACCGTTTTAGAGGACGAACCGGCAAGCGGCGCACAGCTTGATTTCCTTATCGGTGCGGCGGACGAAACCAAAAAGCAGATGGAAAACGCGGCCCGAGTTTTCGGCGGCTATAAGACTGTTATACTCTATGACCCCACCGATGCAAAGACCGTAAAACAGCTTTACAAGGAATACGGAATTGAGGTTAAAGCGACTGCCGTTACATATACCTCGTTTGTAGCAGGTCTTATTAAGGACGGGAAGCTTTATGCTAAGAATACGGGTAAAACCGTTGTTTTCCAGGATCCGTATCAGCTCTCCCGCGACCTTGAAGAAACCGAGGAGCCGCGCGAGATTATAAAGGCGTTTGCAGAGCTTCACGAATTATTCCTCAACCGCAGGGAAACCATATGGGCGGGCAATCTTCTAATGGCGGAGTATATCCCCGAGGTTATTGAAGAGGTTGCCGCGCGCAGAATTTTCAACGCGGAAAGCATTAAGGAAAATGTAATTGTCACCGCCTGCGTTTCGGAATACGCCGCCCTTAAATCGGTAAAGCAGGATAAGGTTGAGATTTTATCTATCGAAGACTTAATTTTAGGTGAATAATTATGCTGGTTAATTTAAAAGAGATTATTGCCATGGCTGAGGAAGGCGGATACTGTATACCTGCTTTTAATGTATACAATACCGAAACAATTATGGGTGTTGTAGCCGCCGCCGAGGAAGCCAAAGCGCCTGTTATTATTCAGGTATATCCCCGCCTGATAAACGAAGAGGTCGGCTTTTATTTAGCGCCTGCCATTATTGCGGCCGCTAACAGAGCAAGCGTTCCGATTTGTTTCCATCTTGACCACGGACCCGACGAATCAAGCGCGCAAAAAATACTTCGTTGGGGTGCTACCGGCATTATGTATGACGGTTCGGTACATCCGTTTGATGAAAATATTGCTGTCACTAAGCATATTGTTGAGATTTGCAACGCGGTTAATGTCGGTGTTGAAGGGGAATTAGGTCATATCGGCAGTGTAAACGACGACGCTATGGACGAATTCACAAGCCCCGACGAGGCGGCGGAGTTTGTCAAGGAAACGGGAGTTACCTGCCTTGCGGTGCTAATAGGCAACGCCCACGGACACTATAAAAAGCCTCCTAAGCTTGATATTGAAAGGGTAAAGGCAATAAGAAAGGCGACGGGCGGTATTCCGCTTGTTCTTCACGGCGGCTCGGGAATTCCCGACGATCAGGTGAAAGCCGCTATCAAAGCGGGTATTCGCAAAATGAACATCGGCACAGATGTTTGCTGTGCCTTTGCAGAGGGTGCTAAGTCGGAGCTTGATAATCCGGGCAGAAGTCTTGCGGTTGACCTGTTTATGAAGCCCTCAATCGAGAGCGTTAAAAAGCTGGCTCTTAACAAAATCGCGCTGACAGGCGCTTTGGGAAAGGCGTAGGATATGAGTAAAATCGTAGGAATAGGCGCCTGCGTAATGGATACCCTTGTAAGCGTGCCCTATTACCCGAATGAAGACACCAAGCTTAGAGCAAAAAGCTCTAAGCAGGCGGGCGGCGGACCTGTTGCAACGGGGCTTGTCGCCGCAGCAAAGCTTGGGTGTGATGCCGAGTATATAGGAGTGCTTTCAGACGACGCGGGCGGGCGCTTTTTAAAGGACGATTTCAAAAAATACGGCGTCGGGACAGACAATATAACGGTAAAATCAGGTTACCGCTCCTTTACCTCGGTAATCTGGCTTTCAGATAAAACCTCCAGCCGCACCTGTGTGTTTGACAAGGGTAATCTTCCGCCGATTGAGCTTACCGAAAATCAGGAAAACGCAATAAAAAACGCCGAGCTTTTGATGGTTGACGGGAACGAGCTTACCGCCGCGATAGACGCCGCAAAAATTGCTCACGAAAACGGCGTAAAGGTATTATATGATGCAGGCGGACTTTACGGCGGGGTTCGCGAGCTTTTGCCGCTTGCGGATATTTTAATTCCGTCCGAGGAGTTTGCGCTTAGTATTACGGGCTGTGAAAAAGCCGAGGACGCGGCGCTTATGCTTTACGGAACCTACCGCCCCGAGGTTGTGGTTATAACTCAAGGTAAAAAGGGCGGAATAATTTTTGACGGCGACAGTATTACGGCTTATCCCGCCTTTTCCGTGAAGGCGGTTGATACAAACGGCGCGGGGGACGTTTTTCACGGTGCCTTCGCCGCTGCGGTTGTAAAGGGCTTTGATTACGAGAAATGCTGTTGTTTTTCAAGCGCGGTATCTGCAATAAAATGTACCGGCGTAGTTGCAAGGGAAAGCGTACCCGACTTTGAAACCGTAAAAATATTTTTAAAGGAGAACGGTTATGAACTATAAAAAAACATATAAGCCGACTAAGGGCTATACCCCGATAAGCAAAATCGGCGAGTGTTCCTTAAAAATGCTGGAGTTCGGTATGATTGAACTTGACAGCGGCGAAACACTTGAATATAATACAGAGGATAGGGAAACCGCCTTTATTATGCTTGAGGGTCATTGCGACGTTGCCTTTGACGGCGCAAAGTGGGAAAATATCGGCAACAGAAGCACCGTTTTTGAGAACAGAAAAGCCGAAAGCTTTTATATGCCCCGTGAGCAGAAGCTTACTGTTACCGCAAGAGACCATATTAAAATCGCGGTCTGCGCGTCGCCGATTGACGAAAAGACCGAGCCGCAGGTGCTCCGAGAGGATCACGTTGTATTAAAGCTTTTAGGCGAGGTGCCTTACCAAAGAGAAACAAGCTTTATTATTGACGGCAACTCAAACGCAAAGCATTTAACGGTTGGCGAAGCATATGTTACCGAGGGTAACTGGGCGGGCTTTCCTCCCCACAAGCACGACGAGGACAATATGCCTAAGGAGTGTATAGCCGAAGAGATTTATTATTTCCTCTTTGACCCCAAACAGGGCTTTGCGGTGCAGTGCCTTTACACGGCGGACGGCAAGCTTGATGAGGCTTACCGAGTTAAAAACGACGAGCTGGTGGAATTCCCCTACGGCTACCACACCACGGTTGCAACCCCGGGCTATCAGACATATTTTCTGTGGCTTATGGCGGGCGACCATCAGGGCTTTAACAGAAGCTCTGACCCCGACCACGCTTGGATTGAAAATAAATAAAAAAAATAGAGATATGCCCCAAAGCGTATCTCTATTATGCTATTATTAAGGAGCTGTTTATATGCTTGATATTCTTAAAGAAAAAAATCCCGATATAAAGCTTTATTCGGTGAACGACAGCGAGTTTAAAACCTTCGGACGGGTTGTTGAAGACCTTGACACAGCGGAAAGTATTTCCGCCGCCGAAAAAATTAAAAATCCCGAGGCAGGCTCTGCTTATTCTCCGAGCGAAGCAAGCTTTGAGAAACTTAAAATTGCTTCTCAAATTAAAAACGAGTATTTCGGAACTTTACCCACGCAAATAGGCTACTGCCACGGTCACAACAGCTTTTTAAACGCCGCCGAATGGCATTTTTCTAGTGAAATTAATATTGCAGTTACACCGCTGGTGCTTATTTTAGGTCACGTCTGGGATATTGAAAACGGAAAAATCGATTCTTCAAGCTTTAAGGCGTTTTATCTGCCGCAAGGCACTGCCGTCGAGGTTTACTCGACCACCCTCCATTTCTGCCCCTGTGAGGTGGAAAAAGGCGGCTTCGGCTGTGTTGTAGGTCTCCCGCTTGACACTAACACGCCGCTTGACGAAACCTCCGAAAGCCCGCTTTTGTTCCGTAAAAACAAATGGCTCATAGCCCACGAGGAAAACACTACGCTTATTAACAGGGGCGCCGTTTCGGGAATCACAGGCACAAATTTTGAAATTAAATATTAAGGAAGTTTAAAAATGCAGGTTTTTTCGGCAACACTAAATCAAATGCTGGTGCTGTTTATATTTATGGCGATAGGCTTTCTCTTAAACAAAAAAGAGCTTTTACCCCGCGACAGCTCGGCGGCGCTATCAAAGCTCGAAACCTATCTTTTTGTGCCGTGTCTTGTTTTTTCGGTGTTTTATAAATACTGTACGGTGGATAATTTCAAGCAAAAATCGGTTTACATACTCTACGGAACGGCTGTTATGGCGGTTTCGCTTGCTATAGGGATTTTTTTGGCAAGGCTCTTTGCAAGGGACGGCTATCTGCGCAAGATTTACACCTATTCCTTTGCGGTGGCTAATTTCAGCTTTATGGGAAATGCGGTAGTACTCGGCGTGTTCGGCGAAGAAATCCTCTTTGATTATATGATTTTCACCCTGCCGCTTAATCTCTATGTTTATTCTATCGGCACAGCCTCGCTGATACCCAATGAAAAGGGCGGAAAAATAAGCCTTAAGGCCTTTGTAAACCCGATTTTTATTTCCTTGATACTCGGAGCTATTTGCGGACTATGCGCGATTCCACTGCCGAAATTCATAACCTCGGCAGTTTCCTCGGCGGGGGCTTGTATGTCGCCTATTGCAATGCTGCTTACAGGCTTTGTTATAGGCGGCTACAGCCTTAAAAAGCTGGCGAGCGACAAAAAGGTTTACTTAGCCTCTGTTATCCGACTTATAATTCTGCCTACGGTATTTATGCTTGTTTTGTTAGCTCTTAAAACCGACAGTGCGATTATCCGCGCGGCGCTTTGCGCTACCGCTATGCCATTAGGACTAAACACGGTGGTATTTCCCGCCGCCTACGGGGGAGACACCACACCCGGGGCATCAATGGCGCTTATTTCCCATTTGATTTCGATTGTTACAATTCCTGTTATGTTTGCTATTTTCTTATAGGAGGAAGGCTTTATGAAATATCTACTCGGAATAGATTTCGGAGGCGGCGCGTCAAAGGCGACCCTTATCGATACAAACGGCAAAATAATTGCTGAAAGCACCGCTGAATATCCTACATATTACCCCCAAGGCGGTTGTGAGCAGCATCCCAAGGATTGGCAAAACGCTCTTGTAGAGAATATTTCCGCTTTAAAAACGAAAAGCGGTATTGATACGGCTGATATTCTTTGTGTCGCTATTGATTCCGCCACGCATACTGCGGTCTTGTGTGATGAAAATAAGTTGCCCTTGCGTCCCGCAATTCATTGGACGGACAGCCGTTCCGTGAAGGAATCAAAGGAACTGGGTGGAAAATACGGAGAGGAAATTTCAAAGCTTTCTTATCATAAGCCCGGGGTGTTCTGGACATTACCTCAGCTATTGTGGGTTAAAAATAACGAGCCTGAAAACTTCGGCAAAATCCGTTATATTTTCTTTGAGAAGGACTATATAAGATATTTATTGACCGATGTTTTCTGTACGGATTATATTGAAGCAGAGGGCAGTATGCTTTTTGACTGTGAAAAAATGTGCTGGAGCAAAAGGCTTTGCGAAATTGCCGGTATCAGTGAAGCTTATCTTCCTCCTATTAAAAAGCCTACCGATATTATCGGAGGTATAACCAAAACTGCTGCCGATATGACAGGACTCAAAGAGGGAACGCCTGTTATTTGCGGTACTACCGATACTGTAATGGAGGTTTTCGCAGGGGGTGCTGTAAATAAAGGTGATGTTACGGTTAAGCTTGCAACAGCAGGCAGAATTTGCGTTATAACGGATAAGCCTTATCCCCACAGAGATTTGGTAAACTATTCTCATATTGCAGAGGGTCTCTGGTATCCGGGTACTGCCACAAAGTCTGCGGCGGCAAGCTATCGTTGGTACCGTGACACCTTCGGCGGAAATTATAAGGAATTAGACAATCAGGCAATGAATGTGCCTATCGGATGCGAGGGCTTGCGCTTTCATCCGTATTTAAACGGCGAGTTGTCACCTTATGCCGACCCAATGCTTTGCGGAAGCTTTACAGGTGTGCGTGCTACTCATACAAAGGCTCACTTCACCCGCGCGGTTTTAGAGGGCGTTTGCTTGGCGCTTTTAGATTCACGTTCTGTCCTTGATGAGGTGGGAATTAATTATTCTCTTACCGCAACCGCTATCGGCGGAGGTACAAAAGGCGAATTTTGGCGGCAAATTGCGGCAGATGTGTTAGGAATGACGCTTAAAACCGTCCAAAGCAGCGATTCGTCTTTTGGTTCCGCTATGCTTGCAGGTGTTGCCGTCGGAGTATTTGAAAATCCGAAGGATGCGGCACAAAAATGCGTTAAATTCACAAGTGAAACCAAACCCAATCCCGAAAACACCGAAAAATACCGTAAGGTTTTTGATGAATACAAGAAAATTCACGATGCGTTAGCCCCGATTTATTCTGCGAGGTAGAAATGAAAGTAGTAGTTTGTATAAGACAGTCGGCAGACGGTGAGATTAATCCCTTTGACGCGAGCGCATACGAAACCGCGCTCAGAATAAGCGGTGCGGAGATAACTCTGCTTAGTATGGGACCCCCAAAAACCGCCGCTTTTCTTGAAAATTTAACACGGCTCGGCGCTAAAGAAGCGGTACTTCTTACCGACAAAGCCTTTGCGGGGGCGGACACACTTGCAACCGCCTACACGCTTTCGCTTGCGATTAATAAAATAAAGCCCGACCTTATAATCTGCGGCAGGCAGTCGGTTGACGGCGACACGGGTCAGGTCGGTCCTTCGCTTTCGGTTAATGCGGGATATGGGCTTTTGACTAATATTATGTCGGTTGTGTCCTGCGAAAAAAATATAGTCGGTGTAAACCGTGCGGGCGAAACCGTTTCGGCTGATTTTCCCGCCCTTATAACGGTGGAAAAAAGCCTTAATTTAAGACTTCCGAGCATACGTTCAAAAACCGCGCCCGTTATTGTTTTAGGAGCGGCGGATTTAAACGCCGATTTATCCCGCTGCGGGCTTGCGGGCTCGCCTACAAGGGTGATAAAGACCTTTGAAAACGAGCAGGATCGCCGCCGCTGTAAAATTATAGCCTCTACAGAGCTTAAAACTGCTATTGAAGACGGGCTTAAAAAGGGCGCTAAAAAAATCACCCCTCAAGTGAGTGAGAAAAAGCTTAAAAATGTATGGATTGTAGGAGACACTCCGCGCGCGGCGGCGCAAACAGTTGCAGAAACCGTTACGGTTGTTGAAATGGATTCTCCCGATAAAATGACAGAGCTTATAAAAAACGGAAATCCTGACGCAGTTTTATGGGGAAGCGACCCGCTTTCAAAAGCAATTGCCCCGCAGGTTGCGGCTCTGCTTAAAACAGGGCTTTGTGCCGACTGTACCGCCCTTGAAACCGACGGAGACACCCTTTATATGTACCGCCCCGCCTGCTCGGGGAATATAATTGCAAAAATCCGCTGTATTACCTCTCCGCCTATGGCGACAGTACGCACGGCGGAGGAAAGCCGGAAAAATATTATTATCGGAATAGGCTACGGCGCAAGGGATAGCATACCCGAAATAAAAGCATTTGCCGAAAAAATAGGAGCGGGGATAGCCGCAACCCGCAAAACGGTGGATAACGATTATCTGCCATATGAGCTTCAGGTAGGGCTTACGGGCAAATCGGTTAATCCTGACGTGTATATCGCTTTGGGAATTTCGGGCGCTGTTTACCATATCGCGGGAATAAGGCAATCGGGAACAATTATCGCTGTCAATCCCGACCGGGGCGCTCCGATTTTTAAATACGCAGATTACGGAATTGTAGCTGAGGTGAAAGAAATTTTCACCTGATACTGT
>JBJEOD010000169.1:0-11007 GCA_051880535.1 Acutalibacteraceae bacterium
ACAGCCCCCGTGAGGCTTGCGGGGCCTCAAATGCCCCAACATTTACAAAAGAACCGAAAAAATCACGCAAGGCTCAGATAAGCTCGTCCTTAGGTTTATCGCCGTCCCTTGAAGAGGACTCGATAACCGAAATATTCATATCGGTTTTAAGGGAGCCGCCTATAAGCTCGTCAATGCAGTCGGGGTCGTCCCCCTCAAGCCAGATAACAACGGTGAATTTTGTTGTGTCCCCCGGCTTAAAGTTTTCCACCTGATTGCGGACAATGCTGCGGGTGGTCAAAAAGTCGGTACAGCCGTTTTCGGGCCCGCCCCCGTCGGAGCGGGTTCTGGCGTAGGTGGTGTCCTCGCCGTCGCGGTAAATCCTTATGCGTATAGCCTTATCAACGTCATTCTTAACATTGGTGATAAACATATAGTATTCAAAGGTGACGGTATCCTGACCCACATTCTTTAAATAAAAGGTATAGGCAAGATAATTTTTACCGTTGTGCTGACCGTTGATGCTGTCAAGATCGCCGGGCAGATCGTTCACGCTGATGTTGGTGATATCCTCGGCGGTTTTAGCGTTAAGCCGCGTAATCTGTGTTTCAAACTGAGGTGTTTCCGAAAGGCTCAGGCTGTACCGCGTGGCGTCATACTTGTTAACGCTTACTGTAAAGCTGCCGAACTTGGAATAAAGCGCCGCAATTATATACACAATCACAATCAGAAGAATAAGGGCTATTAAAACCGTAATCAGTATCTTTTTTAATAAATTATAGTTCCTTACTTCCTTGGCGCTCCTCGCAAGAAAGCGCTCCTTTCCGGGATGCGAAACGGACATCAGCCATCCCCCCGTTCCGACATATAACAGTCCGGCGCGGCGTCGCCCGAAACGGGGCGGTTTATACGCGCTATCACCTTAATACCGCACCGCTTAGCCAGACCTACCGAGGCGGCGGCGGAAGAGGCTTTAAGGTCTTCCTCATTACCAAGCGACGAATCCAGCAAAACAAAATCCACAGGGTATGACGGCAGGCGAAGAACGGGACAGTATTCGTCCCCAAATTCGCTCAACAAAAAGCGAATCCCGTATTCGTCTCGCAGTTCCCGCATTTTTGCCGCCGCCTGCTCAGCATCCTCGTACAGAATTTCGGAGGAAAGCTCCGCAACAAGCCCGTTAAAGTCCGTAACGCCCTTTTTTCGCTCGTTTTCAAGCAGCTTTTTTAAATGGCCGCGCATAAGCGCCTTGGCGGGTATGTAAAAGCTTGTCCAGCCCTCCCTCTCAGACAGGGTCGGCAAAACGCGGCGAAACGCCCATGTGGAAAGGCGCAGGCTTTGACTGTTTCGGTTTGTAACAACGCGGTACTGTGCCGGATAAAGCGCGCCGAGCTCAAGACTGTTAATGCGAAGCTCGGTAAAAGTCCCCTGCGGGCTATTATCGCGGCAGGACAAAACGCTGTACTTTACAAGCTCAAGGGGAGCAATTCCCGATTCCATCATTTTTTCCGCGGTTGCTTCTGTCATCAGGCACTCTCCTTTCCGCATTGTTTTTACGGCTGCTGTGACAGCTTCCGTTCGTCTTATTTCAGCATATTTCGACATTTTTTATGTATAAAGGTCCGTAAATGCCGATTGATGATAAAAGCATAAAAAAAGCGGCCGCAAAAAACACACTTACATGTGTACTTTTGCAGCCGGTCAATCGTGCGGATAAATCCGTTTAGACACCTGAACTTTGCGTCTCAATCTTTCAATTGATTTGCCGAATTCATATTATACAATTTTTGGCTTTTATCCATTTTGTATTATATCATATGCAAATATAAAATTCAAGTTTTTTTTATTGCAGGCAAAAGCCTCAGCCTTACAAGCACAATTTAACACTTGCAAAATCAAACGATTTGTGTTAATATAGCTCTAAAAGATAATATTTGGCAAATCAATTGAAAGATTGAGACGCAAAGTCAGGTGTCTAAACGATACCCTCGCATGATAGACCGACTGCAAGCAGTAACCGTTTTAAGTGTTGCTTTTGCAGTCGGTTTTTTGTTTTCGGGAGGTGAGGAAGCCTTGAATAAGGTTTTAAGGGAAGAAAAGAAGTTTCTTATAGGTATTCACGAGTTTATAAGCAAAAGCAGTCAGCTTGAAAAGGTGCTTATAGAGGACAGCCATAACGGAACCCACGGGTATATGATACGTTCGCTTTATTTTGATACACCCTACGACAGCGATTTTTTTGAAAAGCAGGCGGGTACCGAGCTAAGGCGCAAAATAAGGCTGAGAATTTATGACCCCAATGCGGATTATGCAATGCTTGAAATGAAGCAAAAGCAGGGGGAAAGACAGCTCAAGCGTTCGCTGAGGGTTTCAAGGGAGGACGCCCAAAGGATAATCAAATGCGATTTTTCTCCGCTGCTTAAATATAACGAGCCCTTTGCCGCCGAGATATATGCGTTTATTCTCTCAAGATGCTATAGACCCTGCACCGTGGTGCAGTATAACCGCAAGGCTTTTATTGCAAAGGAAAATAAAATACGAATCACCTTTGACAACAGAATCGTCGCAACCGAAAGCTGCTTTGATATTTTTTCGGACAGGCTTAATATGAATCCCGTGCTCGACCCCTACGACGTTGTGTTGGAGGTTAAGTACAACGGATTTTTGCTCGGCTACATAAGAGAAATGATAAACAGCATTGATAAAAGCGAGCTTTCGGTAAGCAAATATGTTTTAGCGCGGCAAAACGCATATAAGACACATATATAAAAAGGAGACCGGGAACAACAATGAAGGATAAGCTTTTTAATCTCTTTGAATCCGCGGGAGAGCTGACCTTAAGGGAAATTTGCGGGAATATAATTATGGCGGCTCTGCTTGGATTTTTAATTTATATTTCCTATTACATTTCCCACAGGGGCACGATTTACAGTAAAAAATTCAACGCGTCTCTTGTGGTGCTTACCATACTGACGGGAACGGTTATGACGGTTATCGGCAACAATATAGCCCTTTCGCTTGGCATGGTGGGCGCGCTTTCGATAGTGCGCTTTCGTACCGCGGTTAAGGACAGCAGGGATACCGTATACATTTTCTGGACGGTTATAGTGGGCATTTGCTGCGGCGTGGGCGATTACGCCGTCGCGGCGATAGGCAGCGGGGTAACCTTTGCGGTTTTGATTGTTTTGGGGCTTATTAAAAGCGATAACCGTATGCTGTTTATTATACGTGCCTCGCGCAACCGTCAGGCGGTAATTCAGGCGCATATCTTTAAGCTGTTCAAGCGCAGAGCGATTTTAAGGGTCCGCAACACCACCGACGAAACGGTTGAATTTATATTTGAGCTGACCTCTAAAACCTTAAGCAGGGTCGAGAGCGAGAATGCCGATGTCACCGCTTCTATCTATGAGCTGGGCGGCATTGAATATGTAAACATAGTTATGCAGAATGATGAGGTTTCAAACTGATATGAAACGAATAAAAGGCCTTGTTTCGGCGCTTGTTGCGTTACAGCTCTGCCTGCTTTCGGGCTGTGCGGATAAGGAGCTGTCCGCTCCGAGCGGCGCTGTCGCACAGGCGGACGGCGCGGATATAGTTTTGGAGTGGCAGGCTGCCGACGGCGCGGATTTTTACCGCATATACCGCAGGGAAAACGGCAACGCCGACTTTAAGTTTATATGCGACGAGCCCTCGACAAAATACACCGATTCCACCGCTAAAGCGGATATAAATTACCGCTACAAGGTTACCGCCGTAAGAGGAAATGAAGAAACCAAGGGAGCCCTGACCGACGAAACGGCAATAATCTCCAACAGCGGGAACGCCGATACCGCGCTTTATGCGCCCGCGGTGACCTCGGTTACAAAAATGGATAAATATGAAAACGTTATAATTTTCAGCCCTAATAACAACGGCTGTAATTACGAAATACGGCGCAGTAAGGACCTGGGCGGCGAATATACCCTGATAGGTACCACCGACGAATCGGTTTATTATGACGATACCGCAAACGGCGAAGCATATTATTACACCGTAACCGCGGTGCGGGGAGATAAACGCAGTAAAGCGTCGGTTGCGCAAAAAACGGGCAAAAACGCGCAAAAGGTTTTCCGCGTGCCTGTGCTTATGTATCACGAATTTGTTACGCAGGCGGATTTGGACAGCGGCGTTGCCTTTGACGAATACGCAGTCTGGCAGGACGAATTTGAAAGCGATCTTATCTGGCTTAAGAAAAACGGCTATACAACCGTCACAACGGTTCAATTGAAGGACTGTCTTGAGGGCAACGGCACAATGCCGGAAAAGCCCGTAATTATTACTATTGACGACGGTAAATACGGCGTTTATAAAAACGCGTATCCTCTGCTTAAAAAGTACGGAATGACCGCGGCATTATCGCTTATAGGCTATGAAATAGACAATGCGACAAAAAAGCCCGAGACAAGAGAAAGCTCGGACGCCCCGTACTGCACCTGGGAGGAAATTGCGGAAATGTCAAAATCGGGTGCTGTTGAAATGATAAGCCACACCCAGTCGCTTCACATATTTTCTCACGGCAACCGCTGCGGAGCGAACTGCGCTGACGGCGAGACTCTTGAAGCCTTTTTGATGACAGCTCAGGAGGACTTTTTAAAATTCAATCAGAGCCTAGAAAATGCCACGGGAACAAGAACCGAGACTATGGCGTACCCATATTCAAAGCGTTCTGTAACCGCGGACCGCGCATGGCTTAAAAGCGGGTATAAAATTCTTTTGGGCGGCGACGGCGACGGGGAACGCAAAACCTATATGAACTACTATGTCCCCGCGGCGGGCATCAATTCCAAATCCGCCGTGACCCGCAGGATACCGCGAATGACAGGTACGCCTGTTAAGGATTACATAGACGGCGCCGTTCAGCACGACGCATAAAATTTATTTCAAAAAGGAGGAGCGGTTATGAAATACAAAATAACGGGTATTATTGTATGTATTGCGGTATTGCTTGCTTCATTTTACGCTCCTCATATTACCAAGGCAGAAAAAACAAGATACCACCAGCATATCGAAGCGGAGGATAAAACCCCCTGTTTTCACGGCAGTGAGGTTTTTTGCACCCATCTGCCCCTTGTCATGATAGATACCTCGGGTAAAGAAATCCCGGGTAAGGCGGTCAAAAACGAAGCGGGCGAGCTCGTATACACCACCGCCGAGGACGGTTCGGAGGAGATAACCGCTCAGCTTAAAATTGCCGATAATCCCACCGAAAACAATCATACGGATTCTGCCGCCGCCGTAACCTCCGATATACGCATACACGCAAGGGGAAATTCCTCCCGTACGTTTGATAAATTGGGCTATGCGATAAGGCTTATCACCGCCGACGGAAAAAGCAACCCCCAGTCGGTTATGGGTATGGACGCCCACCACGAATGGGCGCTTCACGGCCCGTTTATAGATAAAACCCTGATACGCAATTATATGTGGTACAATATCGCGGGGGAGATTATGGATTACGCCCCTAACGTAAGATTCTGCGAGGTTATGCTGAACGGCGAATATCAGGGAGTTTATGTGATGACCGAAATTATTACCGCAGGCGATGACGGCGCAAGGCTTAAGCTTTCGGTTAATAAAAAGGACAACACCTTTTCGGGCTATCTTTTAAAGCTTGACAGGGGCAGCAACACCGATATAAAAAATATCAGCACCTTTACCTCTTATTCCCTTAGAACAAAGCAGAATATCAACATTGAATACCCCGGCATTTCAAATCTTACGCCCGCATTAGCGGAATCGATCAGGCAGGATTTTTCAAGATTTGAAAAGGCGCTGTATTCCTACGATTTTGATAACGAGGATTACGGGTATAAAAGGTATATCGACACGGAATCCTTTGCGGATTATTTTATTATAAACGAATTTACCTGCAACTATGACGCGGGCTTGTTTTCAACCTATATATATAAGGATATTGACGGAAAATACCGTATGTGTATCTGGGATTTCAACTCCGCCTGCGACAATTATCAGGAATCTGCGGTACTGCCGGATGATTTTGAAATGCAGTACCGCCTGTGGTATTTTATGCTTATGATGGACGAGGACTTCACAGACCTTATAATCAGGCGCTACCGCGAGCTTCGCAAAACCTATTTAAGCGAGGAATATTTATACGGTTATATAGACGGCTGTACCAAATATTTAGGCGAAGCCATTGAACGTAATTTCGGCAAATGGGGCTACACCTTTGAGCCCGAGTACGACCCGCTCACACCTGCCGACCGAAACCCCCGTTCATATGATGAGGCGGTAGAGCAGTTGAAGGAGTTTATTAAGGCGAGGGGCGACTGGATGGATGAGAATATAGAGACCTTAAGACAGTATTCCGAAAATTCCAAGATAAAGAAATACAACGAAGCGGCTAACTAAGGATGTAGGCAATGAAGAATTTTATTATTACTGTGTGTGTAATCGTTGTGCTGTATATATCGGCGGACATCGCCTATTACCGTTTAGGCTTTTATATAGATTTATCGCCCGACGAGCCTGTTACAACCTTTGTAAAGACTGACAGCGACAGCATCTATCTCGACAGCGGCTCGGGCTTTGAAGTCTTTGAAATCAAGGGAGTGAATATGGGCTCGGGCGAACCCGGCGAGTGGTCGACGGATTTTGACATTGATAAGCAGACCTATCTGCGCTGGTTTAAGCAGATACAGGAGATGGGGGCTAACACCCTGCGTATTTACACGGTGCAGAACGATACCTTTTACAATGCGTTTTACGAATACAATAAGGATAACGAAAATCCCCTGTGGCTTATACACGGCGTCTGGGTGAACGACTATATACAGAACTCCCACCGCGACGCATACGACAAGGACTTTTACGACACCTTTCTTGAGAGCTGCAAAACGCTGGTAGACGTTTTGCACGGCAACAAAAAAATAACCCTCGGAAGAATGGCGTCCGCGGGCTCGGGAACCTATAAGAAGGATATTTCACAATGGGTTATAGGGTATATTTTAGGAGTTGAATGGGAAGATGTAACGGTTGTATACACAAATGAAAAATACGAAAAAAACGATAAATATAACAGTTATAACGGAAAATATATGTATACCTCTGAGGACGCCACGCCGTTTGAGGCTATGCTTGCACGCGTGGGCGATAAGGTAATTGAATACGAATCCGAAAGATATAAGCAGCAGCGGCTTGTCGCCTTTTCAAACTGGCCCACAACCGACCCCTTTGACTACCCCGAAAAAATAACAAGCTATTTTATGAAGTGTGCCAAGGTTGATGTTGAGCATATAAAAACCACAGAAAGCTTTTTATCGGGTCAGTTCGCCTCCTATCACGTTTATCCGTATTATCCCGATTATCTTAACTATGCCGATGATTTAAGTGTTTTCGGAATAACCGATTTATCGCCGTTTATAACCGAAGACGGAAAGTTTAACTCATATAAGGCGTATCTTTCGCTTATAACGGAGCATCACACCATTCCCGTGGTTATTTCGGAGTTCGGCGTGTCTACGGGAAGAGCTATGGCACAAAAGGACTTTAACACGGGAAGAAATCAGGGCAATATGTCGGAAAACGAGCAGGGGCAGGCGCTTATAGACTGCTATAACGATATAAAAAGCACAGGCTGTGCAGGCGGCTGTGTGTTTTCCTGGCAGGACGAATGGTTTAAACGCACCTGGAACACTATGTACGCCGTTAATTTAAAGCGTACTCCCTATTGGTCGGATTACCAGACTAATGAGCAGTATTTCGGTCTGCTTTCCTTTGACCCGGGCACTGAAAAATCGGTCTGCTATGTTGACGGCGACGTTTCGGAATGGTCAAAGGAGGACATAGTGTCAGTAGGCGGGGAAAGCAGTATATCCGTAAAATATGATGAGAAGTTTATATACTTTTTGGTTTATAAAAAGAATTTGAATTTTGAAAACGAAACCCTTTATATCCCTATTGATACCACCCAGAAAAGCGGCAGCAGCTATTGCAAAAATTACAATCTGCTTTTTGACAGGGCGGCGGATTTTATTATTGTTTTAAACGGAAGGGAAAACAGCCGCGTTCAGGTTCAGGAAAGGTATGAGGTTCTGCGTTCCACCTATTCGCAGAATGTTTACGACTTTGACACCTATGTCAAGGACAACATACCCGATATTGATTCACCTGAATTTGTTAATATAAATATGATACTTAAAATAGGAACTCCGTTTATTTACCTTGATCAGATTGTTACCGAGGTATTTGAAACGGGCAAGCTTACCTACGGAAACGCAAATCCCGAAAGCGCGGACTTTAATTCTCTTGCCGATTTTATCTGTAACGGGGATTATATTGAAATCAAGCTTCCCTGGCAGCTGCTTAATTTTTCCGACCCGTCGAGAATGAACATACACGACGATTACTATGACGGCAATTACGGAATTGAATATATTGCGATAGACGAGATGTTTGTGGGTCTCTCCTGCGGCGAAGAAGGCGGAAGAATAAGCCTTAACAGCCTCCCGCTTAAGGGCTGGGGCAACAAGGTAACCTACCATGAAAGGCTTAAATCTTCTTATTATCGCCTGCAAAGTATATGGAGTGATACAAAATGAAGGTAGAAATATTAATATATGCCTATCTCGCCGTCTGCGCGTCTATGATATTTTTTAATATCGCCTGTATTTTTGTTTTTCGCAGTAAGGATAAAAAAATAGATTCCTGCAAAACCGATTTTACCGACGAGATAAAGCGCTGTATTGAAAACGGCGGAGTTGACCCACAGCACCGAAAATACCTTGCAAAAAAGCTTCGACGTATTAACAATCTTATGGCCTTTGACAAAACCCTCGGCGAGCTTTACCCCGAGTATCCCGAGGAAATAATGCGTTATATTGAAGAGCTTTCCCCTGTGTTTGTGTTTTTAAGCCTTGAATATCTTAAAAAGAACAAGCTTAAAGCGGCTTATTTTCCCTACATAATTAAAAAATACAAAATTTGCAGCGGGCAGAATATAAGCGTTATAACCGATACAATGCTTATGATGGTCCGCGAGCCCTCCCTTTATTGCAGGGAAAACGCAATGCAGGCGCTTATTGTTATAGGCGACGCAACAAGCGTAATCAAGGCACTGCACACTATAGACGAATACGGATATTACCATCATTCCAAGCTTATTTCGGACGGACTTCTGAAGTTTTCGGGAGATAAGAAAAGGCTTTCCGATATGCTGTGGCGGGAATTCCCCGATTTTTCCGAAAAAATGCAGGTCACGGTTCTGGATTACTTCCGCTTTTCCTCGGGCGGGCACGGCGAGCGGATTCTACGTCTTTTAAACTCCGAGGACCGCGGAGCTGAGGTCGCCTACAGCTGTATACGGTATTTCGGCAAGTACCGTTACGAGCCCGCATATCCCTATCTTTTGGATTTTGCCGAAGCCTCGGACGGAATTAATTGGGAATATGCGGCGATTGCCGCTACGGCTCTCTCCGCTTATCCCTGCCAAAAAACCGAAGATGTGCTCAAAAACCTCCTGCACAGCAAAAACTGGTATGTGCGGTATAACGCCTCCCAAAGCTTAGACAGCTTAGGGCTTGATTATACCGACCTGATTGACATTTTTGAGGGCGAGGACCGATACGCGGGGGAAATTATGCGCTACCGCTTGGACCAAAAGAAAATGAAGGAAAAGGAGACCGCGGGTGTATGATGAACGACCAGGTGTTCGGAATAATTAAAGCCATATTGGACGGCATAAACATCTTTTTCATTATTTATATGATAGGCTATTCCTCCTTTCTTTTTCTGGCGGTGGTCACAGGCTCTTCCGAGCTTTACAAGAAAAAACAGCAGGAAAAGCTTAAAAACACCCTGATGCAGGATTATTATATCCCCGTAAGCATTATCGTACCCGCATATAACGAGGAGGTCACGGTTGTAGAAACGGTAAAATCCCTGCTTGCCCTCGACTATAAGCTGTATGAAATTATAGTTGTGGACGACGGCTCTAAGGACACCACCTCCAAAAAGCTTATAGAAGCCTTTAATATGCAGCCGATACGGCGGCCCATACAAAGAAAAATCGCCTGTCAGCCCGAGGAGTTTGTCTATGAAACGTCTATGCAAAAGGTTCCGCTTACCCTGATACGCAAAAAGAACGGCGGCAAGGCCGACTCCTTAAATATGGGCATTAACGCCTGCAGATACCCTTATTTTATCTGTATGGACGCCGATTCGGTGCTGCAGCACGATTCGTTAAGCAAAATAGTGCGTCCCCTGCTTGAAAACGAGAATGTTGTGGCGGTGGGCGGGGTTGTCCGCCCCTGCAACGGTGCGGAGCTTGAGCGCGGCAGGGTTAAAAAATATAGATTGCCGAGCAATATTCTTGCCTGTATGCAGGTGCTTGAATACGACCGCTCCTTTTTAGCCTCAAGAATTTTGTTTGATAAATTCAACGGCTCGCTTATAATTTCGGGAGCCTTCGGGCTTTTTAAAAAGGACACGGTGATTGCGGCGGGCGGATACGACCATTCAACAATGGGCGAGGATATGGAGCTTGTGGTTAAGCTGCACGAATACTGCGTTGTAAACGATATTCCGTACTGCATTAAATACGCTACCGACGCTATCTGCTGGTCGCAGGCGCCCGAGCGCTTGCGCGACCTGTGCAAGCAAAGAAAGCGCTGGCATTTGGGTCTGTTTCAAAGTATGTGGAAGCACAAAATAATGCTGTTCAACCCGAAATTCGGAGCGGTCGGAGCAATTTCGTATTTATATTTTTTAATCTACGAGCTGCTTTCGCCGTTTATAGAGATTTTCGGAGTAGCTTCAATGCTCGCGGCCTTTGCGGTTGACCTTATAAACGTACCGTTTATGCTGCTGTTTTTCATTATTTACGCGATATTCGGCTGTGTGCTGACCCTGACCGCCTTCTTCGCACGCACACAGACAATAGATTTGGAGGTTTCCTCAGGCGACGCCGCCAAAGCGGTTTTGCTCTGCTTTTTTGAAATATGCGTACTGCGTTTTGTGCTGGCATTTGTG
>JBJEOD010000170.1:0-11005 GCA_051880535.1 Acutalibacteraceae bacterium
AGGCATTGCCACTTCGGTAAGGGTGTTTATGCCAATTTTAATCTTACCCTTGTTGACGATACCCATATATATGTGGGAGATTATACTATGATAGGTCCGAATGTTACGGTTGCGACAGCAGGGCATCCTATTTTACCCGAGCTCAGAGAAAAACAGTATCAGTATAACGCGCCTGTTCATATAGGTAAAAATTGTTGGATAGGTGCGGGGGTTATCATAGTCCCGGGTATTACCGTGGGCGATAATTCGGTTATAGGCGCAGGCTCTGTTGTAACAAGGGATATTCCGCCTGATGTAGTGGCTGTCGGAAATCCGTGCAGGGTATTGCGTGAAATCGGAGAACGTGATAGGGAATACTATTTTAAGAACAGAAAAATTGATTACGGAAATTTATAATTTACAAAATTTTAGTAGACATTTCTCAAGGATTGATATATAATTAATATAATAAGCTCTTATGGAGGAATATAAATGAAGAATGTTAAAAGAATTTTAGCCGCGGCGCTGGTTCTTGTTATGGCTATGTCCGCCGCCGCCTGCCATCCTAAGGATGAGGTCGCCGTTAAAATCGGAGATGTGGAGTTCACCTCCGCGTATTATATGTGCGCACTTATAAACGCCGACAGTCAGGCTAAGTCCAAGGTTGAGGAGGAGCTGTCCGAGGACGAGTCCACAGAGGATATTGATTATTATTCCAAAAAAATCGACGACAAGGATTATGTTACCTGGGTAGAGGATACCGCTATGGACTACCTCAAGGAAATCGCCGCATACAAGACTCTCTGCAAGGAAAACGATCTTGAAATACCCGAGGAGGAGCTCTCAAACGCGGAAAACTACGCCTCATATTACTGGTCGGGCTACGGCTATTCGGCGTATTTTGAGCCCAACGGCGTAGGGGAGAGCACCTATACCCAATATATGAAGGATTCATACTATTCAAGCCTTTACTTCGAGCATCTTTACGGTGCTGAGGGTGAAAAGGCGATTGACGCGGAAACCGTCAAAACAAAAATGTACGAAAATTTTGTTATTGCGGATCTTATTCAGGTAAGCTTTTCAAGCAAGACCGATGATGAAATCACCGCGCTTAAGGAGCAGATTAACGGCTATGCCGCGGACTTAAAGGACGGCAAGAAGACCTTTGAGGAGGTTTACAAGGACTATAACGGCACCACCGACGAGACCGAGGATACCACGGAGTCCGAAGAACCGCAGCCCAAGGATAAATACGCCAGCATTTTAGGCACGGAGGATACTTATTATACCTCTGACCAGTATGAGACTGTAAAGGCTATGGCGACAGGCGAGGTAAAGGTTATTGAGCTTGAAGACAACGCGGGGCTGGTGCTTGCGGTAAAGCAGGATATTAAAGCCGATTCCTACTATCTTGACACGCTTGATATGTCGGTTCGCCATCTTATAGCCGATGAGGAATTTGAGAAGGATATTAAGGACTATGCAGCAAAAACGGACTGCGACATAAACGACTACGCCGTTAAGCAGTTTAAGGTAAAGAAAATTAAAGAACCCTCGGCTTCTTAAAAAATTCAGTTTAAAAAAGCGCCTTACGTTAATACTTAAAACGTGAGGTGCTTTTTTATGTCATCGGACAGCTTTTCGTATATCTTCTCAAAACGCGCGGCAATCTGCTTTTTCATTATAATTTCGCTGTTTTTCAGCTGTATGTTGCGGGTTGCGGTGACGGCGACCTCGGATTATTCCGAGGTGCAAAAGCAGCAGAGCAGTCTAAGGCTTACCGCGGGCGGTCTTCGCGGGACAATATACGACTGCAATATGGCGCCTTTTACAAACAGCAACAAAAAAATAATCGCGGCGGTTTCCCCTACTCCGAGGGCGGTTACGGCGATTAGCGCGGTGCTGTCGGGCGAGGAGCTTCAGAATGTGCTTGAAAGGCTTAAGGACGGAAAGCCGGTCCTATGCGAGGTGCCGCGCGAAATCGACTGTGACGGAATTTCCTGCACAGAGGTTTATGAGCATAATTCCGCCGATACTAAGGCGCTGCATATCGTGGGGTATACCGACGCGGATTCCCACGGTGTTTCGGGACTCGAAAGGGCGTACGATAAGTATTTGTATTCGGATAAAAGCCTCTCCTTTGTCTATACGACCGACGGTCGGGGCAATGTGCTTGAAGGAATAAAGCCCAAAATTGAAAACGATACCTCGGTTACCGCGGCGGGAGTGGTTTCAACCCTCGATATAAATATACAGACCGTCGCCGAGGAGGCGGCGAGCAGGATAGAGTGCGGCGCGATTGTGATAGCCGACGCGAAAACCTCCAAAATAAGGGCGATGGTAAGCGTTCCCGAATTTGATGTAACAAATATAAGCGATTATCTTGAAACGGAAAGCTCGCCGCTTTTAAACCGTGCGTTAGCGGCGTATAACGTCGGCTCGGTTTTCAAGCCCTGCGTTGCCGCGGCGGGAATCGAGGCGGGCAAAAGCGGCTTTTGCTATGAATGTACAGGCAGTACAAAAATAATAGACCGTTATTTTAAATGCCATAAGCTTTCGGGCCACGGATATATGAATTTAAAAAGCGGACTGGCAAATTCCTGCAACACCTACTTTTATAATTTTGCCTTTGAGGTGGGCGGGGAAAGGATATATAATACCGCCTCCGCCTTGGGCTTTGGAAAAAGCCTTGCGATTTGCGACGGCATTTCGTCGGTAAAAGGGAGCCTGCCGTCCCTTTCCTCACTCTCAAATATCGCAAGTCTTGCAAATTTCAGTATCGGACAGGGCGAGCTTTTGGTTTCCCCCGTTTCAATGCTTAACCTATACTGCGCGATTGCCTCGGACGGCTCCTACGCTGTGCCGTCGGTCGTGGAGGGTACTTTGTCGGAGGGGTCGTTTACCCCTTACGATACCGGCAGCCGCACTCGGGTTATGAGCGAAAAAACCGCCGCGCTTTTGCGGGATTATCTTTCCGCCGTTATTGAGGAGGGGACGGGCAAGAGCGCAAAGCCCGAGACCGTTTCGGCGGCGGGAAAGACCGCCACCGCCCAGACGGGAAAATTTGAGAACGGCACGGAGATTTGTGAGGGCTGGTTCTGCGGATTTTTTCCTGCCGACGACCCCGTTTATACGGTTGTGATTTTTTCGGAAAACATAAGGGAGCAGTCGGCGACCTGCGGCGAGCTGTTCGCCGAAATCGCCGACCGCCTTTATTCAATGAAAATTAAGGAGGACGTCCAATAAGCCTTTGCGGGCTAATCAGGCGTCCTATTCTGAGGCTACAGCAAAATCAGCTTTGAAAACAGCATAAGTGTGGAGATAAATACTATTTTCAGCCATTTTAAATCGGGCAGTGCGTTTAATATTTTTGATAGCGGACCGTCGCCGTTTTCCTTGATTTCTTCAAGAATATTTATTTCCGGAGCCTTATTGTCACCGTCGGAAGCATTGCCGTTATTGTTGTCTTTACTTATACTGCTCCCGCCGTTGCTTTCGTAAACCTCGGGGAGCTGATCCTTCATAAGCTTGTCTGTGGTGTCCGAGGGTTTTACTGACGCGCCTTCGGAGTTTTCAATTTCAAGCTCCTCACTTTCAGGCAGAGAAAAGGTCAGTACGTCGGTCGTCTCCTCGCAGTTTTTACAGTGCCGCGACATTATGCCCGAGGCTTCGGCGGTGGCCTGCCTGTCGACAGTCCATTGCTCCTCAAAATCGTGACCCGCGGCGGGAATCTCGCCGATATCCACGTGTCCGCATTTTATGCAGGAGCGCTGCTTGGCGCCCTTTTCTGTGCAGGTGGGGTTTGCGACAACCTCCCAGTCGCCGTATTGCTTGTGACTGCAATTGCTCCCGTTATACGCCACGTTAACTCCTCCCGGGGTTATCACGGGCATAAGCTTTTCAAGCTTCCAGTTGCAGAAATCACCGGCTTTGTAGTCGATTGAAACGGGATAGAAGCCGAAATCTGCGTCCTCCTTGACCTTGAACTGTACGCTTATAATCGTGCCGTTATTATCATAATCTCTTGATTCACAGTTGACAAAACGGATCAGATTTTTATCGGGATGATTTACGACGGTATGGTCGTTTAAATAACCGAAATAGTACCTTTCATAGGTAAGCGCCGAGCTGTCGTAGGTTATTGATATCGTCATTGCCATTATTCCCGGGTTGTTGTCTATGGCGATTTTAAGAATTACAGAATCTCCGTTTAAGGCGGAAACCGTGTCGATTGTAATATGACCCTGACTGTAATCCTCCTCAGCCGATACGCCGAGCGGGGAAATAAGCAGTAAAAGGGACAAAATTACGCAGATACCTGCTTTAAGCTTGCTTTTAAACATTTGGAACTCCTCAAGACAGATTTATTATACTGATATAATATCATCTTTTTAAATCCGTGTCAATAAATCAAACCGGCTTGTCGCCGGTTTGACTGTATTTTTTATATCATTTACTGCTTTGCGGCGTCGATAATTTTCTGAGCCAGTGCGGCGGGAACCTCCTCGTAACGCACGGGCGTCAGGGTAAATGATGCTGTACCCTGAGTAATAGAGCGCATAGCGGTTGCAAAGTCCGCCATTTCAGCCATAGGAACCTCGCCGACGATTTCCTGCATCTTGTTTTCGGCGGGATTCATACCTATTATTCTGCCGCGGCGCTTGTTAATATCGCCTATAACGTCGCCGAGCATCTCGTCGGGAACAAGCACGTTAAGTGTTCCTATGGGCTCAAGCAATACAGGACCCGCCTGCGGAATACCGTCCTTAAAGGCTATCGCCGCCGCCGTCTTAAACGCCATTTCCGAGGAATCCACAGGGTGATACGAGCCGTCCACAAGGGTTGCCTTAATTCCTACCATAGGATAGCCCGCAAGCACTCCCTTTGCTGTGCTGTCCCGCAGTCCCTTTTCGACAGCGGGGAAGAAGTTCTTGGGTACCGCGCCGCCGAAGACCTTTTCCTCAAATACAAGCTCTTCGGAATCGCAGGGCTCAAACTCAATCCACACATCGCCGAACTGACCGTGACCGCCCGACTGTTTTTTGTGTCTTCCCTGAACCTTTACGGGCTTTCTTATGGTCTCGCGATAGGCGATTTTGGGCTGTTTAAGCTCTACATCTGCCCCAAATTTTGATTTTAAGCGGGATACTATTACATCTATGTGCTGTTCGCCGAGGGCTGAGAGAATAAGCTCGTGGGTCTCGCTGTCGGTACGGACCGAAATTGTTGGGTCCTCCTCGGCGATACGGTTAAAGGCGGAGGCAATCTTTTCCTCGTCGCCCTTCGCCTTGGGATATACCGCTACCGAAAGGCAGGGAGCGGGGAACTCTGCGGGGGCGGCGGTTATTTTGCCCGAGGCGGAGAGGGTGTCGCCCGTAACCACATTTCCCAGCTTTGCAACCGAGCCTATGTCGCCCGCCGCAATTTCGTCGGCGTCCTCCTGCTTGCCCGCCTTAAGCCACATAAGCTTTGAAAGTCTCTCTTCTTCTCCCGTGCGGCTGTTGATAAGTCGGGTATCATTCTTTATCTTGCCCGAAAGCACCCTGAAATAAGAAAGCTTGCCTACAAACGGGTCGGCGATTGTCTTGAAAACAAACAGTGCGTTTTCGCCGTTTTCGTCAAACTGCTTTTCCTCGCCGTCTGCAAGACGGTAGGAGGAATCCGCAGAGGAGGGGGTGATTTCAAGCAGAGTGTCAAGCATCATCGGCACCGCCGCGCCCGTCTGCTGAACTCCGGCGAAAACGGGGCATATCTCGCCTGAGCATACGCCCTTTTTAAGACCTGTCTTAATTTCCTCGGGGGTGAACTCCTCGCCTGCGAAATATTTTTCCATAAGCGCGTCGTCGGTGGTGGCTACCGCTTCAAGCAGCATACTGCGCATTTCGTCCGCCTCATGGCTTACGGGCATACGAAGCTCCCTTGCTTCAAGCCCGTCACAGGCGTAAGCCTTGTTTTCAATAAGATTTATGTAGCATTTGACCTCGTCGTTTTCAATATAGGGGATTGTAACGGGGCAGATTACCGCGCCGTAATTGCCTGCGAGAGCGGAGATTACGCGGTAGAAATGCGCGTGGGTAGAATCAAGCTTTCCCACAAAGAAGGCAACCGCCTTCTTTTCGGCGCGAGCCTTTGCAAAGCTTAGCTTTGCACCTGTTGTAAGACCGGATTTACCCGAAATTGTAATAAGCGCGGTGTCCGCCGCGGCAAGAGCCTCGCTTACTCCGCCTGCAAAGTCAAAAAGTCCCGGTGCGTCTATAAGATTAAGCTTCTGCCCGCACACTTCAAGGGCGTAAACAGAAGTGAAAACCGAATTTTTACGCTTTTTCTCCTCGGGGTCAAAGTCCATAACGGTGGTGCCGTCGGCAATTTTGCCGATGCGCTCGGTAGCCTTGCCGCAGCAGAGAATAGCGTCCGCAAGGGTGGTTTTGCCTGAGCCGCCGTGACCTAACACGGCAATGCTTCTGGTAAGCTTCATAGGATACTGTTTCAAAATAATGCACTCCTTCAAATTACCGCGCCCATTGCGCGGCAACAACTTGTTAAAAACATTATAACACATTACGTTAGCAAATACAACTAATAATTGTTACAAAAATATTAAAAAATTATCAATTTGTCATAAACAAAGAAATCGCGTCGTTTTTGTGCGTTTTGCAAAGAATTTTAGGACGGACAAGCAGGCAAAAAAGCAAAAATGTTACAATTTTGAAATAATTTGTAACCGAATTGTTTCTGCAATCTTCGGCTTTAATGTGTATAATAGTTATATAGAAATTTTACGTTTCGGAGGCGGAGAAAATGAAAAGAAAATATTTTGTATGCTTGAGCCTTGCTCTGCTTATGCTTACCTCCTCCTCCGTAATCGCCTTAAAGCCTGCCGAGGTCGGCGATAATAAGCCCGCTGTGCAAACGGTCGATACCGACAAGGTGCTTGAGGCACGTTTTTTAAATATGTTAAATCACAGCTTTGCCTACGGTGAGGATTTAGGCTCTGTTGAGGCATTGGTTAACTGCTCGGTCGCGGCGCTCTGCAATATGGACGGCGGTGCAGAGGGCTCCTTTATGGAGGAGACGAGAATTAAGGATTATCTTTATAATATGTACGGTGTCGAGGCGGAGAATGTTTCCTCTGTCAACGCCGAGTATCCCCATAAGGACGGATATGTTTACATTATCCCGCGCGGCTATACGGTTTATAAGCATACTATCGATTCGGTAAGAATTAATGAGGACGGCAGCTATACTGTAACAACCCTTGTGACGGTCGATTCGCACGACGGCGAGGAAAACGGCAAGGCGGTCACGCTCTTTGTTAAAAACAGCGGTTCACAGTTCGGCTTTAATATTATTTCTTCGGAAATTATAGTGGACGCTTTTGAAGCGTAAAAAAATATATAAGAAATGGCGGCAGGGAGATTTTTCTCTGCCGCCGCTTTTTCATCGGTGTTTTAAAGTTATATTACTGTTTATTTTGATTCATAACGCTCCAAATTAACGCTATTACCCAACCTATAAATGTCCACCCCAAAAATATGTTTAAAATTAATATCGCCTTTTTATTTGTATGATTGCTTCTAAAGGCAAAAAATGAAGGAATGAAGTACAACAGCGCAACTAATATAACAGGAACAATAATTGCCGGTAACATACTTACTCCGCCTGCACCTAATGCGGAATCAGCCGCTAATGTTAACATAATAATTCTCCTCTCAAAAAGAAAAAGTGTGTGCAACCGAAGCTGCACACACCGAAAAATGCAGACTTCGATTAGCTACCACACTAAATCATTGCTTATTACACAAGAGTGCAAAAACAAAAGCCTGCACTTTTACCAAAGTAAAAGCACTGCTTCTTGCATAATAAGCATTTTATTAAGATTTAGTGTGGTATTTACATCTTAACACAAAACAGTGTCAAAGTAAAGATTTAAAATAATAATTCACAGCGGTCGGTTCTCTGATTGAAAATCGGACAGCCGAGGACACCTGCCGTTTGAGATATTAGATATCAGACCGCGGGAGCAGGTTCCACACTACTGTATTAATATTTTTTCGTCATCTACCGTCTAATATCTAAAATCCAATATCTAAATTTACAGTTTGGTTAAAAATATCCCGCCGCAAACGCTTGAAATGCGGCGGCTTTTATTGTATAATAAATTGATTACAGATTGAACGGAGAATCAGAATTGCCAAAAGCGGTAAGCACAGCCGATTTTTCGGCGGAGCAGAGCGTATATGCGGAAAGAGTGTCCGCGCTTGCGCTTGAATTATACAAAAAAACACCCAAGGCATGCGTGGTGACATTCGGCTGTCAGCAGAATGTCAGCGATTCCGAAAGGATTAAGGGTATGCTTATAAAATGCGGGTATGAAATAACCGAGGATATGTCCGACGCGCAGTTTATAATTTTTAACACCTGCGCGGTGCGCGAGCACGCAGAGGACAGGGTCTACGGCAATATCGGCACGACAAAGGCGCTTAAAAAGGAAAATCCCGATATTATAGTCGCGGTGTGCGGTTGTATGGCGCAGAGACAGAGCGTTGCGGATAAAATTAAGAAAAGCTATCCTTATGTTGATATGGTTTTCGGCACGCAGGTGCAGTACAGACTTCCCGAGTTTATATATAAACGCCTGTCGGGCGGAAAGCGCGTTTTCGATTTAACCCTCGATAACGCCGACATACCCGAGGACCAGCCGATTAAAAGGGACGGGAGCTTTAAAGGGTGGCTACCCATTATGTACGGCTGTAATAATTTCTGCACCTACTGCATTGTGCCCTATGTTAGGGGGCGGGAGCGCTCGCGGGAGCCTGAAAGGATTTTAGCCGAGGCAAGGGAAATGATAGCGGCAGGGTATAAGGATATTACTCTTTTGGGTCAGAACGTCAACTCCTACGGCAAGGGTACCGACAGCGGCGTAAATTTTGCCGAGCTTTTAAGACAAATAAACGCCCTCGAAGGCGATTTCAGAATCCGCTTTATGACCTCCCACCCGAAGGACTGCACGAGGGAGCTTATCGATACCATAAGGGACTGCGAAAAGGTAAGCAGTCATCTGCACCTGCCCTTCCAGAGCGGGAGCGACCGAATTTTAAAGCTTATGAACAGGCGGTATACCCGCGAAAAATATCTGGAGCTTGTCAATTACGCAAAGGAGCAGATACCCGATTTATCGCTGACTTCGGATATTATAGTCGGCTTCCCCGGCGAGACCTACGAGGATTTCAAGGAAACCTTAAGCCTTGTAAAGGAGGTTGAGTTCACCTCGCTTTTCACCTTTATTTATTCTCCCCGCGAGGGTACGCCCGCCGCCGTGATGGACGACCCTGTTTCGAGAGAGGAAAAGGGAAAATGGTTTTCGGAGCTCCTGCGCGTGCAGGAGGAAATCGCCGAAAGGAATATCCAAAAGCACATAGGCAAGACCTATAGGGTACTTTGTGACAGCGTGGGCAGTAAGGACGGCTTTATGTCGGGTCACAATTCGGGAACGGCGGTTATTGAATTTAAGGGCGACGAGAATATGCTCGGTAAATTTGTAAATGTTAAAGTAAATTCATATAACGGCGTGCTATTAGGCATGGCGGAATAATTACAGAGAGGAAATTTTACAATGAATGTTATCGAAAAGGCAAGAGAATTAGGAATGGCTATCCAGCAGGACGAGCGGTTTATCCGCTATGCAAAGGCAAGGCTTGCGAACGATTCCGACAGCGAATTGCAGGACGCGATAGGTCAGTTTAATATCGTCCGTATGGAGCTTGACAGGGCGGTAAATGCCGACGATAAGGACGACGATAAGGTTAAGGAGCTTAACGAAAAGCTAAGAAAGGTTTACAGCGAGATTATGTCCTCCCCCGCAATGGTGGAGTACAACACCGCAAAGGCGGAGCTTGACACTATGGTGAACGAGGTAAATACCATTATTTCAAAGAGCCTTGACGGCGAGGATCCTATGACCTGTGACACACACTCGGGCTGTACGGGAAGCTGTGAATCCTGCGGCGGCTGTCATTAAAAGGAATAAAATAATCCGAAAGCGGGGGAAGTAAAAAGTGGCTGATCTGTCTCCTATGATGAAGCAGTATATACAGGTTAAATCCCAGAATGAGGACAGTATTCTTTTCTTCAGGGTCGGCGATTTTTATGAGATGTTCTTCGACGACGCGAAAACGGCGTCGGAGGAGCTTGATTTGGTGCTTACGGGCAAGGACTGCGGGCAGGAGGAGCGCGCGCCGATGTGCGGAGTACCATATCACAGCTGTGAGGCGTATATAGCGCGGCTTGTCGAAAAAGGCTACAAGGTCGCAATCTGCGAGCAGACCGAGGATCCCGCGACCGCAAAGGGACTTGTAAAGCGGGATATTATAAGGGTTGTGACCCCCGGCACGGTAATAGAGGACGCAATGCTCGACGAGGGCAGGAACAACTACCTCGCCGCCGTTTCGCTTACCGAGGAGGGCGCGGGGCTTTGCTTTACCGACGCGTCCACGGGTGAATGTCACGTCACCTGCATTGAGAACGACGGCGCGGAGCAGAGGGTTATAGATGAGATTACCCGTTTTTCTCCCCGCGAGCTTTTATTGTCGGAGGAATTAAGGGCAAGCTTTCCCTTGCTTAATGAATATATAGCTAAGAATTTGACCGTTATGGTCACGGTAAGACCCGATGAAAGCTTTATGACTGAAATGACTGCGCCCCTTGTTTTGAAGCATTTTAATGCGCAGGAGCTTAAAGACCTTAATGCGGCAATGCTTTCCGCCCTGGGAGCGGTTATAGACTATCTTCACGAAACAGGCAAAAGCGGCAATATTTCGGTAAATCAGATAGACGTTTATTCTGGCAGTCAGTATATGCGGCTTGATATGACCGCCATACGCAACTTAGAGCTTACGGAGACTATGCGCTCAAAGTCCAAAAAGGGCTCGCTTTTGTGGGTGCTTGACAGAACCAAAACCCCAATGGGCAAGCGGCTGATGCGCGGCTGGCTTGAAAAGCCGCTTATAAGCATAACGGGGATAAATCT
>JBJEOD010000171.1:0-2320 GCA_051880535.1 Acutalibacteraceae bacterium
CTTTGGAATATCTGAACTAAAGCTCTTGTTCTCGGTATCTATGTTTGCGGAAACGAATCCGGCGTAATCGGTAATAAGCGTAACGCCGCCGATAGTAATATCACGATCAAACAAGGTTCTTACAACTGTGTTGGTACCGTTATTATCAATCGTATATCCTTCTGCAAGATCATCAATTTTAGGATTGTGAATGTTATTGTCTTCCACGGTAGCAGTGGAATTTTGGCGCGTATAATATACATAATTATAATTTTCGGTGGTATAGCGAATATTGCCGTTGCTCGCTATCTGAGAAATTACGGTTTCGTTGTAATGGTCAAACGGAATCAAAAGATAGCCCGAGCGGAAACCGGTGGATTTTTCGTCGGTATAGGCTTTACCGCCGTTATAAGTTATATTCATATCATCTTGTGTAATAGCTTTGCTATTGGCACCATGGTTAATAGCCTGATAAATACCGCTTGCTTCGTCGATTATAAAGGCATTGTTTGAACCTGCCACAGTATTTTCGATGCTGTTCGGCAAATCACTCCAATTATTTTCCTCATCAAGAGCCATAGCGTTAATATTTGAAGAAAATTGGAACCATGCATCATGGGAGGAGTAAGTTTTGCCTACATAATCACCGTTGGTAGCAGTATAATTAAATCGAACTTCTTTATCTTCCAAAAGTGACATGTCAATTTTTATTAAAAGACCTGCTTTATCGGAGACATATTTCTTGGCGTCACCCAAAGAGATAAGAAAATTCGTATAAACAGTGCCGTTATTCTGCGAAAAAACTGCTTCATTTCCCGAGTCGGCAACCGCTGTTACAGGAAGCATTGTATTACCGTAGCTGAAAAGCTCTGAAGCATATTCCCCGATAATCACCTGAATATCATATGTAGAGCCTACGGAAAAATCGGTTGCAATATAGCTGCTACCCGACACCTTAAGATTTTTATTATATGAGGTGCCGTCACTTATACTGAGCACAGTGTCGCCCTCAGCGCCGTCAGGTGCAATCCACGAAATTTCTATGCCCTCTTCAACCGCGTTCGCGTCTAAAGAGAAATTGTTTGTGGTTACCGCAAAGAAATCGTTGTAATTGCTTGTATCAGCCGCAAATTTCCAGCGCGAAGTTTTATTCGACTCTGAAATTCCTGAAGAGGTGACGGCGTCGATTGACGAGTAAACGGTTGTGTTCTTAGTGTCGTAACCGCTGTCTGCCTCAGCCGCCGAAATAGTGGGAGCAAAAGCCGCGCCCACAAGCAATGCAGAAGCGATAATAAGCGATGCAGATTTGAAAAATAAAGTTTTTTGCTTTAGGGAATCCGCCATGGAATGAAATCTTTTTTTCATTAGTGTTCATACTCCTTCTCAAATTTTATATAATTTGTTTCTTTGCGTAAGCAAATTATAGCACAATTAACAATTGATATCAATACCAAAAACAAACCATAATTATCAAAAAACAAACTTTTATTCTTGAGATATTCTCTTTTGTTTTCTTGCCAATCAATTTCATATTTGGAAAAACAAACATATCGATGATTTTTTCCATAATTTACCTGAAATTGTTAATGTCATTCCATATTTAATATTCTTATTAATAATTCTTAAGAATTTTTATCCTATTTTTTAGGCGCATTGTAAAATGAACCTGCAATAGTAAGAAAACAGAAAAAAGTATCCATAGTGACGAACCTGTGGTAGAGTTGAGATTGGACAAAAACAATTCTAAAAGGAACATCACTATGGACATTCTAAAGTATACCACAAAAGTTCGCAAACTAATCATTGACAACCCTCCTAACATCGATTATAATATCCTTGTAACATGGTTTGAGAAAATTGTCAAATTTGACTTTGTTCAGATTATGGCATTGGTTAGAGTAGTCAGGTCGGATTTTTTCTTTTAAAGGGAGAAGTCCGGCTTTTTTTCGTTTTAAGTTCACTTAAAACGCCAATTTGTTTAATTCGGTAATCACAAGATTGACCGACCTTAACTCTGTATTTATGCAGAGAGGGTCGGTCTTTTTTGTTTTTACATAAACCGGAAAGTACCGCAGCAGACTTCTGTATCTATAAAAGATTTTACACTGTTTTACGGATTTCTTTTAGATACTTAAGACTTAAAGCGGTACAAGGAAAGGAAATGTGCTATGAACGACAATCAGGCAAACATTAACAGCTTTCTTGACAGTATGGACGAAGCTCCCGCGGATCAGTTTACAGCGGCGGAAAACAGCTTTGCCTCCCCTGTCGGGAACCCACAGCAAACACCCTACACTCCCGCCGCCGTATGGCCGGGAGAACAACAAAACGAACCCGTACC
>JBJEOD010000172.1:0-2316 GCA_051880535.1 Acutalibacteraceae bacterium
TTTACATTAATGAGACACTATTTCTTTGTTTATGCGGCTCAAATTTTGAGCTCCGCTTTCATTTGTTTAATAAGCTCTGCGAGCTTTTCCTCGCATTCCTCGCGCGTTTTGGCGTACACATTTCTGCTTATGCGCTTGCCGTCTATGCGCGGTGAATATCTCCCCTCATATAAATGTTCATTAAGCTTGGATATACAGCCCGTCCCCGCTTTGCGAATTTTGGGCTTGTACGGCTCAAACGGCGGTTTTTCCGCTACTTCCGACTCACTTTCCGTCCTGGGTATTTGTGCGTCCGTACCGCCGATACTGCGGTCGATTTTAACCGCCGCCTGCTCTCTCATAGTGTCGGTTATATAGCTGTATACATTAAGGGTAGTTTTTGCCGACATATGCCCTATGGTCGCCGAAAGGTTATTTACATCCATTCCGTATTCAAGCGCCTATGCCGAAAATCCAAGCCGTAGTTTTTATTATCCTCACTGTCCAGGCTGTTATTATCTCTCGTACAGTTTTCAACCAACCTCATAACAATAATATCTGCTTTAAAATCACGCGCCGCTTCAAAGAGCTCAAAGGTTTTTTCACCGTCATAACAGTTGCACTCCCATTCGGCGGCTTGGCATACGCAAAAAGCTGCTTCGCTGTCTTTTCGCAATATTTCCTTTGCAACTATGTGAACATAGTCGTCTTTCTAATTGTATATTTTTACTTTATTATTTTTGACAAATCAAAGCATCCGCTTGCAAGCGTTTTTTCTTTAGAACCGTCGGCGAAAATAAAACCGTCAGGTAAAATGATTTTGCCGTGCAGATTCCCTGCCGCTTCAATTTTTAATGTGATACTCTGTTCGTTTGTGCGCTCCCAAGATACAGATATTCTGCCGACCGCAGTATCGTGATACGCACTTACGCTGTCGAGTTTTTCCGGGAAAAGCGGCTTTATATCTACATTTGTTGCGTCTTTTCCTGTCGGGTTAATTCTCATTCCCGCAAGGTAGGTGTAAAACCACGCCGAAACATCACCCCAGAAATGGTGATTAAGGGATAATACCCTGCCGCCTTCGGGTTGGAATCCCTCCCAAAGGGTGGTTGCCCCGCGCTTTACCCAGTTGCCGTAGGAGGGATAATCAGGACGGACTATCATATTGTAAGCCAAATCGACCTCGCCGTTTTCGGCAAGCACGCGGTATATAACCCTGCCGCCTAAAACGCCTGTATTGAAATGACCGTCAGCCTCGTCTATGTATTTAAGCAGGAGATTTAACGCCTTCGGATTTTCCTCGTCGGTAAGAAGTCCATAGAATATCGCCATAGCCTGCCCTGTCTGGGTGTTGCCCTTAACAGCGCCGCTTTGCTTATCCAAAAGTTTTTCCCTGAAGGCTGTTTTTACCTTTTGAGCCAGTGCCAGCGCAAACTGCCTTTGCGGCTCTTGCTCCAGCACCTCATACACAAACGCCGCTTTGGTTGCTATGTCATAGGTAAGAATAGTATCGGTCACTACAAGCGGAGTTTCAAATTGGTCCTCATTTACCCCCGGCGGACACCAATCCCCGAGACCTATCTCAATAAGCCCATTTTCGTCAAGCCTTGAAAAGAGGTAATTAAGATAACGCATAAGCGGAGTTGACAGCTCCTCTAAAATCTCCTTATCTCCGCGGTAAATATAGGTGTAATACGGAAGATTTATAATAACGTTATCCCAAGCGGGACCGTTGCCCCAATGGTATCCCCAGCCCGCAGTCGGAACTATTCCCGGCAGCTGACCCTTATCGTTCAGTGCCTTATAGATATTCCGCATCCATTCCTTATAGCATTTTTCGGGATAGAAATTTAAGAGTACCTGCTCGGCGGATAGGGACGCGTCGGCAGTCCAGCCGTTCTTTTCCCTCTGGGGGCAGTCGGTCGGGAAATAGTTGAAATTAGAAATATCCGAGCGAACCGTTATCTCCTGTATTTTATTAATAACATCATCTGAGCAGGTGAATTTTCCCGCGCTTTCCTTAAGCGAGCTCATTTTAAGGTAGGTAAGCAGGTCTTCGGTCGCCTGCTCCTCGGTTATGCCCTCTACATAGACATACCTAAAACCATTGTAAATAAAGCTCGGGGTATGGGTCTGTTTCCCCTCCTTGCAGATGTACTCACTTTTCTGAACAAAATCCTTTTGCTTGTCGCTTTGTTGCGTAAATCGGATATTATCAAGGCAGAGCTTACCTTCTTTTAACCACTCGCCGTAGCGTAGGGTTATTTTCTGCCCCTCCCTTGCGTTAACCGAAAGTCGGCAAACGCCCGAGTTATTTTCCCCGAAATCGTAAAGCCA
>JBJEOD010000173.1:0-2306 GCA_051880535.1 Acutalibacteraceae bacterium
TTTTTAAAGTTCTCATAACGCACCGGTGTATTGTGAAAATTCGGTATTACCTCGTGAAGCTTTTCGGCGGGAAAATCGGCAAGCAGGTTTTGGAAATTGCCGAAAGCATACCCGCAGTTATAAAAATCCTCGGGCTTTTCGATTTTTTCGTAGCAAACCGTATCCTCTATAAAAATATAACTTCTCCAGTTTCCGCCGTTTTCATCGGTGTAAAAATTTTTACCTGTGACTGTGGGAACAAGATTTAAGGTTTCCCTTAAAACCTCACCCCTGCGCTTTGTTATTTTATCCTTTAAAAACGCAGTTATGTTTTCTATGTTATCCATCAAAGCGGCGGTATCAGGGAAAATGTTGTTGTTTATTCGCTGTAAAATATACCGCGTCGTTTTATCGCCTATTTTGCACTCAACCTTGTAGGTACTGTTTATATGGCCGTTTCCGTAAGCTTCGCAGGAATACGGCTCACCGTCAAATTTGAATTTAGATAAAATCCGTTTCATTTATTACTCCTTGACCTATGGAATAGTAAGAAATACCTAAAGCTATACTTCAATCAACAAAATATAAACCTTTACCGTTATTTATTTTATCAAGCCTGTATTTATTATCGGCAATATCTGTACGCTCGGTCCACTTCCCTGCTGTAAAATCGGGAAAAGCAACAGGGGCGCCGCCCATTGCAATAGAGTTTTCGCTTAAAACCGTAATACACATATATGTCGCCGCGTCGTAAACATCAATAGGCGGGTGCGAATCCGTCTTTACAGCCTCTAAAAACGCCTCGAATTCAAGTCGGTCTATTCCGCCGTGGGCATCGTCGGTAGCTCCTCCCTCTTTCCAGAGCGGATGCAGATACTCTTCCTCATACTGTTCGGCGTTGCCCCACATAGGCTTCCAAATCCATTCATTTTTACGGTGCTCCTCGTTGCCGTCAAGGAAAATGCTGTCGTTATCCTCCATATATACTCCCCTCGTACCGTGCACCTCAAAACGGCGGGAATAAGCCCTGGGGAGGGTTGTTTCCAATGTTATACAAACAGTTTGACCGCCTGCGCAGGTAAGCACAGTAGTTACAACATCACCCTGAGCGAAGTCCGTATTTGAAAGCGGGTGCTCTGCTCCTTTTGTTTTTACGGCATAGCTGTGCAATCCCTTTGCAGATGAAGCAAACGAAGAAAGGGTTAAAAATCGGTTTCCGTTATTAATATCAAGCACCTTTGCTATAGGTCCGATTTCGTGGGTAGGATAATTTTCACAGTTGCGGTGAATGTAATTACGCAGTCTGTAATGCCTGTTTTCAAGACCTGTGGTAATTTCCTCACGCAAATCGTGACAGTACGCACCGTTACAATGCATAATGTCACCGAAAACTCCCTGACGAACCATATTAAGCATCATAAGCTCGCGCTTTCCGTAGCAACAGTTTTCCATAAACATAAGCTCGGTTCCTGTTTCCTCATATGTACGGATTAGCTTGTAGCAGTCGTCAAGCGAGTACGCACCGCCCGCCTCAAGACCTACATATTTACCTGCCCTCATTGTCGCAACGGCAACCTCGACGTGTGCCTCCCAAGAGACGGCAATATATACGGCGTCAAGCTCCTCTATTGCAAGCATCTCTTTGTAATCGGTAGTTGCAAACGGCTTTTCCGCACCTGAATCAACAAGCACCCTTACCGCATTATCTACCCTGTCCTCAAGCAAATCGCAAACTGCAATAACATCTATTCCGTCCTTCTTCATCGGTATAATCGGATTTTTAAGCATACCCGCTCCGCGCTGTCCCAAGCCTATTATTCCAAGCTTAATTCTGTTCTTCATGATACTTGCCTCCATAAATACCATTTTGCCTTAATTATAATTTGCAGCAATACGTTTTCAATAGCTTCTGCAAATAATAGCTGAAATCATTAAAGAAATAGCCAAATTCAAACAAAAACTAATCTTGCAAGCTTAATGGCCAAATGATATAATATTATTGAAAAATCATAATAATAATTTGTTTTCGGACATACGGAAGTGATCAAATGATTACCGACAGCGATAATTTATTCAAATATAAAACCGTAAATAGATGTATTTTCATCAAATCTATTATAACGGGAATCGACGCCGACAGAGATAAGGATTTCTTTTTCGCAGGGGAATCTCACGACTTTTGGGAAGCGGTTTTTGTGTCTAAGGGCGAAATTACCGCCACCGCAGACGAGCGGATTTATAAGCTGAGTCAGGGTATGCTGTTGTTTCACAAGCCTATGGAATTTCACAGGCTTATAGCAGACGGTAAAAGCTCCTCGCATTTAAAG
>JBJEOD010000174.1:0-10869 GCA_051880535.1 Acutalibacteraceae bacterium
GTATAATCGGTGCCGTGGGTATATGAATGAACTACAGTTTTATAAACCCCGCCCGAAACATTGCTTGTCTTATGCTTTTTTGCGAATACAACCGGAATATGCATCGCCGCGCCGGCAGCTACAGCTATCGGGATTCCCGAGGTTTCAATTGTAAGAATTTTGGTGATTTTATCCTCGCCGAAAAGCCTTGCAATCTCCCTGCCCATCTCCATAATAAAATCAACGTCTATCTGATGGTTGAGAAAAGAGCCTACCTTTAAAATATTGCCCGGCAATACCTTTCCCTCTTTAAGTATCTTTTCCTCCAAAGCCAACATCTATTACAGTACTCCTTTATTTGAAAAGGCAGACCTAAATCTTTAAGTCTGCCGATACCAAAGCCTGAACCAATAGTCGCAACTTAGTGGCGTGCGGTAGAAACGTTTGGGCCGTACCTCCAAACCTATACTGGCAGATATATAAAAATTATGGTTTAATCCTATCATATTACCCCGCTAAAGTCAACAAATTGAAACGACTTTTTAAAAATTTGTTCATATTTACAATTTGATTTTTTAGCGGCCACGCAAATTGTCGAAAAACCACAATATCTAGTGTCTAATGTCTAACATCCGAAATGCAGTCGGCTACATAGATTCCCATTGCTCCCGACTGGGAAAGTCCGCGGCAGATTCCGCTGCCGTCGCCTATGATATAAACCCCGTCGATAAGCTCGAATTTATCGTTCATAAACTCGGGGCGAATCGAATAATACTTGCTTTCACAGCCGTAAAGCAGGGTATCGTCGTTAGCGGTTCCCGGTGCTACTCGGTCAAGCGCGTAAATCGTTTCGATAATATTGGTAAGTATTCTGTGGGGCAGTACAAGCGAAATATCGCCCGCCGTCGCCTTTAAGGTAGGAACGACGGTGTTCTGACCTAACCTGTGGTCGTTTGTACGTCTTCCTCGCACCAAGTCTCCAAAGCGCTGAACCAGCACATTACCCTTGCCTATCATATTTGCAAGGCGGGAAATGCTCTCGGCGTACTCGGTAGGCTGATTAAAGGGCTCGGTGAAGCGTATGCTCGACAGAATGGCAAAATTGCAGTTATCGGTCTTTTTGTCGGGGTCGGCAAAGGAGTGACCGTTAGCCGTGATAATTCCGTGGTTGTTTTCCGCCGAAACAAGCCCGCCCTTATTAAAGCAGAACATACGGCAGCGATCCTCGAAGGTCTTGGTTTTATAGAGAATCTTAGGCTCGTATATCTGATCGGAAAATTCCTTCCAGATAATATCCTTCATTTCAACCCTTACGCCTATATCGACATGGTTTGAACGCATATGAACATTGAAGGCGCGGCAAAAGTCCGCGACAAAGTTTGCTCCGCCGCGTCCCGTGGCTATTATTATCTTCTCGGCCTCTATAGTTTCACCGTTAGTGTAGAAAAGCTTATAGCCGCCGTCGGTCTTCTCTACCCTCTCACAGTCGTAAAAGGCGAGCATTTCAACCCCGCTCTCAGCCAACGCGCGAATAAGATTCTGCATTGTAAGATAGTTTTTATCCGTGCCCAGGTGCTTTACATTCATATCAAGCAGGCGCAGATTATTCTGTAAGCATTTAAGCTTTAAGGTCTCATTTGACTTGTAAACCTTAGGCTCGCCCGAGGTGCAATAGGTATTTAAAATCTTATCGACCTCGTTAATATATTTATTGGCGGTATCGTCGCCCAATTCCTCGCCCAAGGTTCCGCCGTAGGCGGTGCCGAGGTTGAATTTACCGTCCGAAAAGGCACCCGCGCCCGCATAGCCGCTTGTTATAGAGCAATGCTTGCAATGCACGCAGGTATTGTTCTTACCCGCGGGGCAATGCCTGTTTTCAAGGGTGTTTCCGCGCTCGGTTATTACAATTTTTATTTCGGGCAAATTCCTGTGCAGGCGGTAAGCCGCCATAAGGCCGCCGATTCCTCCGCCTATTATCGCAACGTCATATTTTTTCGGGGACATATAATCTCATCCTTTAAAATTTTTTTACAGCGCAAGAAATCGGGCTGCGCTTTTCTTTCCGAAAGCACAGCCCCTACTGCGTTCATATTTTAAACTAAAATCTTCGATTTGTCAACTGTTAATTTATCCGCAAAGCTTCTTCAGTCTGATTAGGTCTAAAATATCTGCCTCGCCGTTACGGGTTAAATCTGCAATGTCGGCATCATAAGAAGCAGTGCCGAGAAGAAGTCTCCGCATAGCAGTTAAATCAAGGGAATTAATTTTCTTATCCTCGATAAGATCGCCGTAAAGCTTATAGGATAGACCGCTTTGTGATATAAGAGCTTCCGTTTTGGTTTTAGGATAGCAATAAAGCGAAAGCTGCCTGCAATTATCAAAAGACGCAACGCCGATAAAGGTTAAATTATCGGGTAGAGATAATTTTTCAAGGGCGGAACAACCGGCGAAAGCTCCGTTGCCGATTGCAGTTACGCTATTCGGCAGAACTGCGGCGGCAAGCGCTGTATTTCCGAAAAAAGCTCCGTCGGCTATAGCGGTAACGGTATATTCGCCGCCGTTTACCGAATAACCGTTTTCGATAACGATTTCGTTTTTATTCGGCTTGTTCCCCGTAACGGTCATCTCATTGCCGTTTACGGAATAATAAAAATCGGGATCTAAGCCCGCGACGGTTTTTTCCGCCGTGATAACCGCGCCGTCACAGAGGGTCTCGACCGCCTGTAACTTATTGTTGAGAATATCATAGTTTTCGCTTTCGGCGGTTACGGTTACGGGAAATTGAGCGCCCTTTTCGGCATTATCTGCGATTTTAAAGGTTAACTCGGCGAGAACGCCGTTTTGAGTATAATCGGCGCTTGTATCGTTAGCCCAGTAAAGAACGTACGGACTTTCAAGCGTGTCCTTAAAGGTATATTCACCTAAAATACCCATATCGGAAACCTTTGTAAGGGTGAGCTGAGAGTCATCAAAGGAAATACGCACCCGCAAGGAGGTTATACCGCAATTATTTGAAAGGTAAAGCCTCAGAGTAACGGTTTCGCCGCTTTTAGCCGTGCCGTCAAAAAGTGTAAGCAATACAGGCGAGACCTCCTCTGCGTGAACAGGCACGCAAAGGAAGCTCATAACCAAGATTAGAACAATTAAAACGCATTTATTAAAATATTTCATAATACGTTCACTTCGGTATTATAACACTTCATAACCGGGCCACCCCGCAATATGCCTTGCAAGAATAGCGTGGTCAAGCGGATTGATCTTTCCGTCGCCGTTAATATCCGCGGCGTCAAGCGCAATATCGCTTTCGGTGACCGAGCTTACATTTGCAAGATACTTTTTAAGCAGGGTTAAATCCTGATCGTTTACAACTCCGTCGCGGTTTAGATCTCCGGTAAGGGCGTTTTTAATTGTAACTGTACCCGGCTGTATCTCAAATTCGACAGTTTCAAAAGCCACGTTGAAAATATCGTAGTTATCTAAATCGTAGTAGAAATCAATTTCGTAATCTCCCGCAACAGCGTCATCGTTTGCTGTAAAGGTAAAGGTTACCGCATTTCCCGTGGCGATATTATCCTCGGTTGAAGCGTCGTTTGTCCAGTAAAGCGTATAAGGCGAGGTTAAATTATCCTGACATACAAGCTCGCCTAAAACGCCGTGGTTTGTAACGCCTTTAAGAGTAATGGCGGAGGTATTATAGCGGAGGAAGAGTCTCATTTCCGCAATTCCGGGGTTTTTCTCAATATTAACAGTGACCGTGAAATCCTTGCCGCGAACCACAGTTGCATTGGATACGGTAATTTTACCCTTTTGGGGAGGATTTTTAACTGTGACGGTAATGCTTGCGGTAACGCCGTCCACCTCTACGTTAAGGATTTTTTGACCCGCCGAAGAGGAATCAAAGCCGCTTACGGTAAAGCCGTCGGTATAGGTTTTTTCAAAGTCGTCTTCAAATACAACCTTTAATGCCAAGCCCGCGGGGTCAAATTCCTCGCCTACAAGATATTCCGTTTTATCGGGCATTGAAATAACGGTTACACTTTTAAGGGGCGACCAGATTGCATAAAGTGTGGAATCCTTTTCAGCCGCCAATGAATACTCGCCCGATTCGGCGGAATTACTCTCCGCCCAGCCCTTAAAGCGGTTGTTAAGCAGAGTGGGAACAGGAAGATTAATTTCATAGCCTAATGCCGAGACAATAGCCGACGGTTCGACCGCTCCGCCGTTCGGCTCAAGGGTTGTTTTATAGAAGGTTACGCTGTATGTATCCGAAAGATTGCCGTTTACGTCCTGTACTGTAAGATAATATGTACCCGCCTTATCAACAACTGCCGATCCGCTTTCAGCGATTGTGAAGGCATTTTCGTAAAAATTCACGCTTGTTCCCCAGTAATAGCCGTCTATGCCGCAATTATCCGCAAAAGTCATAGTAACGGTTTGACTTGAAGCGGTATCGGAGGTTATTTCAAGCTCTGCTGTGGGGAGTTCCTCATCGGTAAAATCGCAGTTATAATGCTTGCGGGCGTTAATAATCGGTTTATTAAAGTTTTGATTGCTGTCTATTGATATATATGACCAATCCTCTTCCGAGCCTGAATAAAAGACATCGGAAACCGCAGTACCGTAAAACGCTCTGTAAGAGATTGAATTTACGGAATCGTAAATAAACACCCTGTGCAACTTATTGCAATATTCAAAAGCATACTGACCAATATCTACAATATTCGGTGGAAGCTTAATATCTATAAGAGAGGTGCAGCAGTAAAATAAACTACTGTTTATTACCGTCATTTGCTCGCTTAATTTCACGTTTTGCAAAGCTGTACAGTCTGCAAAAGCGGAACCGCCCACCGAAGCCACCGTGTTTGGTAAATCTACCGATTTAAGGCGTACACAGCTTCTGAAAGCGCTGTTGCCTATTGTAACCACACCCTCGCTGATAACAACAGAGGAAAGTCCGCTTGCATAGAACGCAGAGTTACCGAGTGTTGTAACAGATGAGGGAATTGTAACGGTTCTAAGCCTTGTGGTATTTTTAAAGGCTTCGTCTCCTATTTCGGTTACATTAGAGCCTATTACAAGGGTTGTAAGTCCGGAGCAGCCGTTAAACGCGCCCGACCTGACCTTTGTAACGGTTTCGGGAATAATCATTTCGGAAAGCGAGACGCAGTCTTTGAAGGTGTCAGAGCTTATAGATTTCACCGAGCTGCCGAAGGTAATATTTTTAAGCTTTATACAGCCGCTGAACGCCGAAACGCCTGTATATGGCATACCGTTACCGAATACTACTGTTTCAAGGCTAACACAATTGCTGAATATCCCCTCGCCGACTGCGGCGACGGAATCGGGTATTACAATTTCCTTTAATGCGATACATTCGGAAAAAGCATTATTATTTATATCGGTTACGGTGTCGGGCAATTCAATTTCCGCAAGCGCACGGCAATTGTAAAAGGCTTTTTCACCGATTATTTTAAGCCCTGTACTGAAATTAATGCCTGTAAGGGTCGTGCAGTTTTCAAAGGAGGAAGTACCAAGCTCTGCAAGCTTTAAGCCTAACGTAATTGTCTGAAGCGCAGTATCTCCGTAAAAAGCATGGTCGCCCACCTTTACCAAAGAGTCCGGGAAAGTAACGCTTTCAAGAGCGGTACATTTATTAAAGGCATATTGTCCTATTTCAGCGAGCTTTGAACCGAAATTAATTGTCTTAAGCGCGGTGTTTCCTGAAAATGCATTAGAACCGATATTAACCACGGAATCGGGGATTGTGAGGCTTTCAAGTGCGGTACAGCCATAGAAAGCATATAAAGCAATCTCGGTAACCGATGAACCTATTGAAAGATTAATAAGCGCGGTACAGCCGTAAAAAGCGCTTCTTCCCACCGTCGTTAACTGCTCGGGCATAATAACGGTTTCAAGGGAAATACAATCCTTAAAAGCATATTCCGAAATTTCCGCAAGGTTTTTACCGAAGCTGATATTTTTTAAAGAATTACAGGAAATAAAAGCATTAGCTCCGATAGTCACAAGGCTGTCTGGTAAATCGACATTTTTAAGGCTTATACAGTCTGAAAAAGCATAACTGTTGATTTTTGTAAGCTTAATATTAAAATTAATCGTTTCAAGCGCCGAACAGCCGCTAAAAGAATATGAGGATAAAACGGTTAAATTTTCCCCGATTGTGAGCGTTTTAAGCCCTTTGCAGTTATAAAAGCAATAAGTGCCCAGCGAGGTAAGTGAATCGGGCAAAACAAGCTCGCAAATACTGTTGCAGTTTTCAAAGGCCCTTTCGCCTATGGTGGCAAGCTTTTCTCCGAATACTATGTTACCGAGAGCGGTACACCCTTTAAAGGAATACTTGCCAATTGATTGTAAATTTGCGCCCAAAGTTATACTTTCAACGGCAATGCACCCCTCAAAAGCAGATTCCCCGATTGTAATAACGCTGTCGGGAATAATAAGCGAGGTAATGCCAACGCAGTTTTTAAAGGCATAATTATAAATTTGCGTAACGGTATGACCGCCTAAAGTATCGGGTATTTCGAGAGCGCCCGTCACCGTTTTGTCACAGCCGGTTATTCTGGCAGTACCGTCGGAATTGACGGTATATGTGTAAATCTCATAGGTATCCGCTTCAGCGGGCAGGTTCACCCTGCCGGGAAAGAGCGGAATAAGCATAACAATGCACATTACTATTGCAAAAAGCTTTTTCTTCATTTTTCCAATTCCCTTTAGATACAATTTTTTCCATAAAAATTATAGCAGTAATTATATCTCTTGTCAATAAAAACCGCCGAGAAAAATTCGGCGGTTTTTTAGAAATCGGTATTTAAAAGATATAAAAATCAGCTGACGCTTTCCCCGTTTGCAACCTTTTCAACCTGCTTTAAAATCTTGTTGAGCGAGGAGGAATTTATCTTTCCCATATCAATACCGTCTATTCTGTACTGATATTTGGTCTCGCTTGCCTTTCTGAACTCGACAGCAGTTTTTCCGCGCGAGGTATCCGAATATGTGAAGATAATCGACATCGCGGGCTCTCCGCTTACATTGTCAACCGTGTAATCCGAGCAGGAAAGAGAGATACATTCCTGATAGAAATTCTGGAAATTTTCGGCTACAAGCTTAGTTCCCTCATAGGTTATTACATAGGTTTCCTCCGCGTCCTCGCTGTCGTCGTAAGCAATGTCAAAGCTGTAGGTTTTGTCGGGTGTTTTGATTGTGAAATTCGACAGCTCGTTTATAGACTGCAGGCATACCCAAGAGGCGTAATAATCGTTGACCTTATAATCAATAAAGGAAATGCTTGACGCAGATACCTTTTTGATAAGCTTTGCACCCTCGTACCATACCGCGTAGTCGCCGTCCTCCTGCTGTTTAAAGGAGTAGGCCGCGGTAAAAGAACCGATTTTTATAGTTGCGGTAAGGTCTGGATTGTCAAGTCCCATTTCCTTGCGGGAGGAGACAGAGGTATCAAAAGAGTACGCCCCCGACGCCGATACTCCGCTTTGGAACAAACCGAATATGCCACCAACATTGTCAGCTATGCGCTTTGTAGGCGAAATCGTCATATATGTCGCATATGCGGAAAGGTTTTCGTCGGTGTTAGGCGCTAAAACCACCTTTTCGGGGAAATTCTTACCCGTAAGCGTTATAGTATCAAAGGAAGAAAGTGCGCCGTCGTCGCCTACATAGTCCTTCATAGCGTCGGTCACGGTAACCCCGGGAACGGAGTCTGTTTCCGCAAGGCTTAACGCGTCGAAGGTAAAATTACCTTTAAGGTCGCTTTCGGTGACGTAGATTTTCTCACCGGTTGAAAGCTTAACATAGGTTCCCGTGCCATCGGGAGATTCATTGCCTACAAGAATCGAAAACTCCGAGCCGTCGTTCTTTACCACATCAACCCTTACTTCGGGGCTCTCAAGACCGCACTCCGCGGCGGTTTTGGTAGTAATCTCTCTGGTTGCCTCGATTGATTCGGCGTATCCTGCAATATAGCCTACCGACGAGGAGTCAATTACCTCTTTGTCGTAGCCGTCAAGATACCAGTTGATTTCGGGCTCGCTGCTCGAGGTGTCTGAGGAATCCGAGGAATCCGAATCCTTCGTCTCCTCAACCGAATACAGCTTAAAGGTTCCGTTTTCGTTGGTGACGGTAACTGTCTTAAAATCGTCCGATTCCTCGTCAAGGACGGTAATCTTTTCGATTGTCGGTATCGAGGAATCCTCCTCACGCTCCGGAATAAGCTTGATTACCGCGACAGTTCCACAGCTAAGCACCGCGACGGATAAAACCGCCGCGATAATCACGGGTAAAAGCTTTTTCTTTTGCTTTACGACCGTCTTTTTTTGCTCCGCGGGATCGGAAAAAATGGTTGATCCCTCGTCATCCGACGATAAAACAGGCTCCTCATTAATATTTTCCTGTTCCTTATTCTCTTTCTCGGGAAAATCACTCATTACGCATTCTTTCTCCTAATAAAGATGTAAACTCCTACTACAATAGACGCAATCGGAAGAACGAACATAAACAAAATTCTGATAATTCCTGCCGAGGAATCGGTTACTGAATCCGAATAGCTTTCATTTGTTATGGTCTTTGAGATAAATGAGATACCCGTATTCTCAGCTCCGACGGCTCGCTCAGCCGCGGCAAGGGTAATATTCTTATTGGAAACCGAGGATTGCTCATTGTAATCCGAATGAATAAACTCCACGCTGCTGAAGGCAAAAACAAAGCTTGAAATCTCATTGTTTTCGTCATCATAATCCGACATTTCCGCCTGTATTACCGAGGAATAGCTCTGCTTGGTATAGTCGTCAGCCCCTGTCCAGCCCGCGGTGGTTCCCACGGGTGCGGCTACTACCGATTCGGGCGTGCTCATAAGCGAGGTTACGGTAATCAGACCCTCTGAATTGTAGGCGGCGGTTAGCGGCACATTGTAACCCGTAATGCAGAGATTCATACCGCTTGTAATATCGTTGTCGCTGCTTGCGGGATAGGTTCCCATTGTCATCGGATCGTCAGGCATATGGTTTTGCGAATTTGTTTCAAACAAAATTCCCTCGCCTACCGCGATACCCCACTGCTCAAGGAAATCGTAAAAATTTGTAAGATAGGGTGCGGAGGCATCAGCAAAGAAGATAAGACCCTTGCCTAATTTGCCGTCGTTTTCAAGGAATTCTGAAAGCGCGTCAAGCTCGCTGCCTAAAAAGTCGGTCGTAGGCGCCGCTATAATAACCGCGTCGTATTCGTCCGAGATGCTGCCTATCATACTGTCGGAAATCACAATGATTTCATAGTTGTTAGCCTTTAAAAGGGTCTGATAGCTTTCTGTGTAATCGCTCTTGGAATGACCTGTTATAAGTGCCGCCTTTTTAGTCTTATTGCTTGTGACATAGGCTATAGCGCTTGTGACTGCGGTTTCAACATTATTTCCGCTAACGGTGCTTGTGCTGTATCCGTAGGCGGCGTAGGTGCTGTCCTCGTAAAGATCATAAATATCCTTAAAGCCGACGGTTTTATACCGCTCTGTACCGTTTTTGGTGCAGGTGACTATTATATCACCGTAGGAAAGATTTTCATTTGAATACTTGGAAGAAATCTCTGTGAACTCGGTGCCCTGAGTATCGACATAGCGAAGAGTAATTTTATCGTTGTACGCGGGATATTTATCGAGCAGCTTAACGGTCTGCTTGAAATATTCCGTCGCGTCCGAGGAAACACCGTAAAGGTTCTGGGCGTAATAGCTCATATATCCGCCGACATAGTCGTCGGGTGTCGCACAGACGATTATCTCGACCTCTGTGTCAAGGTCTCTTAAATAATCAATATTTTCCTCGCTCATTGAGTTTTCCTTCTGTGCGGTCATATCAAATTCCAGCACGAAGCGGCTTGAAAGAGCACTTACAAGTACGTTAATAATTATAATTCCCGCCAACACCGCCGCGGTTATGGCGACCGAAAAGCCGCCCATGCGCAAAAGAGCCTGATTTTTAAGCTTTTTAGGCTTCTTTTCCTTTTTTACCTTTTCCTTTTTGGGCTTTTTATCCTTTTTGGATTTTTCAGCCTTTTTATCCGTCTCAACAGAGGTCTCGTTTTGCGCCGTGCTCTCGGTCTCCTCTGTTTCGGGGGTTAAATTCTTATTCTCGTCCATTCCTTTTTCCCTCCTTAAGCCCATCTTCTCTTATCAAGCGAGCGCACGCACAGGAACAGGAAGGCGGCGCTGATGCTTACAAAATACACAACGTCGGATACCGAAAACACGTTCTCTCCGAAGTTTTCAAACGCGGTGATAAAGGCGGCCTTTTCAATGATATTTGCAAGCCAGGTCACATTTATCATACTCGCAAAGCTCGACATATAAAGCACAAGTATATTTATTACCAGCGTTAAAATCGCCGAGATTACCGAGCTTTCGGTAAGTGACGAAATAAACATACCTATTGCTATAAGGGCGCTGCCTAAAAGCAGCATACCGAATATTGCGTAAATGTAGGACATTATGTTTACGCTTACATAGCACGCCACAATTATTTCAAAAATAATCGTCGGAGCAAAGCCTATTGCGAAAAGCGCCAGCGCCGCGAAAAACTTACCCATTACAATCGAGGTAAGGCTTACGGGGGCAGTTAAGAGTGCCTGATCGACCTTCTGCCTCCTGTCCTCGCTCATAAGGCGCATTGTAATCACTGGCATTGTAAAGACAATGACCGTGGACATAGCTACTATAACCTGCGATATATCGGGACTGCCGTAGCTGTAAATAATTGAAAAATACAGTCCCAAAAAGAAATAAAATACCGCCAAAACAATAAATCCTATCGGCGTGGAAAAATACGACCGAAATTCCCTTTTAAATACCGCGCGCATTATTTCTCCTCCTTAGCTGTG
>JBJEOD010000175.1:0-2299 GCA_051880535.1 Acutalibacteraceae bacterium
GCTTTTAGCTTTAATTGATGAGCTTAACCGCAAAAAGAGCATTAACGGCATACTCTGCCAGTTACCTCTGCCCCGTCATCTTGACGAAAAGCTGATAATAAATTCCATACTGCCCGAAAAGGACGTGGACGCGTTCCACCCCGCGAATGTGGGCAGAATAATGATAGGCGATTACGATTTCGTTCCCTGCACCCCTGCGGGAATTATGGAGATGTTAGCCTATGAAAATATCAGTCCCGAGGGGAAAACCTGCGTGGTTATAGGCCGTTCAAATATTGTCGGCAAGCCGATGGCTATGCTTTTGCTCCACAAAAACGGAACGGTCACGGTATGCCATTCCAAAACCCAAAATCTGAAGGAAATTTGCAGTAAGGCGGATATTCTGGTGGCGGCTGTGGGCAAGGCGAAATTTGTCACCGCCGATATGGTCAAGGAGGGCGCTGTGGTAATCGACGTCGGTATGAACAGGGTTGACGGAAAGCTTTACGGCGACGTGGATTATGAGGCTGTTAAGGAAAAGTCTTCGGCTATTACTCCCGTCCCCGGCGGCGTAGGTCCTATGACTATCGCTATGCTTATGCAGAACACTTTGACCGCCGCAAAAAGGCAAAACAATATTTTGTAATACTCGGGTGATTTTTTGATAAAAAAAATTATTTGCATCGTCTGCGCGGTTTTGCTGTTTGCCGTCACGGTCTTTGCCGAATCGGGCGGAATTGAAATTACCGCGCCCGAGGGCTTTTATTCCTATGAATCGGGCGGGAGCGCGGACAAAGCGGCTCAAATTCTCGGTATGACCGATACGGAGCTTGAAAGCTACTGCGTCGAAAACGGCATAGTTTTTATCGCCGTTAATGAGGATAACACAAAGCAGATAAGGCTCGCCGTGGCGGAGTCCTCCTTTTCAGCGAGCATAGGCAATCTTACAAATTTAAGCGAGGATAAAATTACGGCGTTAATACCCGATATTACGGGAGCAAAACGCGGCGAAATAATAAATAAGGACGGGCAGAGCTTTATAAAAACCGCCGAAACCCTAAGTGATTCGGGCGGCGGCTTTACGGTGATAAGCTATTTTACCGTGGCGGCAAAAAAAGATTATGTTTTAAGCTTTTACACCTCATCGGGAACCGATACCGATTACGCCGAGGAGGTTTTCGACGGCTATTCATCGGATGAATTTTATAAAGCCGAGAGTGAAAAAAGCTATGTCGGCTATATAATTCTTGCCGCGATAATTCTGTTAGCGGCAGGCTCGGTTTATATTATTTTCACCCTTGTGCGGGATATTAAAAATGACCGCGCGGATGCGGACGGGCAGGAAGACGCGGATAGCAAGGAATAACAGCCGCCCGCTTTGGAAAAAGCTTGCACGAATTTATTTTATAAGACAGAAAATAATATATTCGGGCGGATAAGCGAAAACAAAATGATTCCGTCCCGACGGCAAAAACGGCGGCAAGCGCTGTTCCGTCCCAAAGCGCTTAAGCGCTAAAGGGAAAAACGGAATACCCGACCCGCATATAATCCGTTATTAAAAAAGCCCGCGTGCCGAAATCGGTACGCGGGCGAAAAAATATTATCCCTTAAGTCCTCTTGACTGACGATCCATATCCTCTACAACAATATCAAATATTTCACCTAATCCCGCGCAGTACTCGAGCACCTTCCACGGCTCGTTGGTGTGAAAGTGAATTTTGATAAGCTCCTCGTCTCCGACCGCCAAAAGGCAGTCGCCTTTAAAATTTTCGGTAAAATAATCGTTTATCGCGTCTTCGTCAAGCCTTTTTCCTTCAATAAGAAGCTGGGTATCGTATCTGTATTCCATAAACCTTCTCCTTGCTTTTACTTTGATATAATAATACTGCTGCGGACCTTTATTGTCAAGCGCGGTATACGGATAAATTTAAAAGAGAGAAGCCCGAGAATAAGGCTTCTCTCTTTTGGAACGCGACCTTATCAATCGTTGTCAGAGGCTCCCCTGTCCCTGAAAAGAAGGGATATACACCATATGCCCGCAAGAGCTATGACGGTATATATTATACGGCTTATAATGGCGGTCGCTCCGCCGAACGCCCATGCGACAAGGTCGAACTCAAATAAGCCTACAAGACCCCAGTTAAGCGCGCCGATTATGACAAGTATCAGACATATTTTATCGAACATTTTATCACTCCTTTTTTATTAGTTTGCGCCGAAAGAGTGCTGTTATTCAAAAAAGGAGACCCGCGAACGGGTCTCCTTAATTGACGCGGGGTCTTATTTCATACTGTTTTCGTAAGACTCGATCATCTTTTTA
>JBJEOD010000176.1:0-2288 GCA_051880535.1 Acutalibacteraceae bacterium
CGGGGGAGGTTTTAAAGGTCATAAAGGGGCTTAAAAATACCGACAGCACAATGATAGTTGTCACCCATGAAATGGAGTTTGCAAAAAACGTTTCGGACAAGGTGCTGTTTATGTCGGACGGGATTATCGAGGAATACGGCACGCCCGACGAGGTGTTTTTAAACCCGAAATCCGAGAAAACCAAGAGCTTTTTAAACAAGTCACTTGAAGCATTTTAGGTAATAACAAATGTCAGACAAAGAAACAGTAGGTAAAATGATAAATGAGCTGTATGAGCTTATAGTCTCGCTGAAAAGCGTGGACGACTGCCGCGATTTGTTCGGAGATATGTGTACCAATAAGGAAATCGAGCAGATGGCACAGCGAATAAAGGCGGCACGGCTGTTGCTTGAGGGCAAAACCTATAATCAGGTTATTGAGGAAACTGACATTTCCTCCGCCACCTTAAGCCGCGTTTCCCGCTGTGTGCAGTACGGCAAGGGATATTCAAAGCTACTGAAATAACGGCAGTGTAAAATTAATATGATAAATAATGTTTTTAATAATTTTATTTTTGATTTCGGTCAGGTGATTGTCAGATTTGATACAGAATATCTGACTTCGGTTTATATAAAAGATTCAGATGATTTAAAGCTTGCTGAGGAAGTTGTCTTTGACCGATTTTACTGGGATAAGCTTGACGCGGGCACAATTACTGACGATGAAGTAAAAAAGGGAATTTGCAGTCGTTTGCCGCAAAGACTTCATAGCAAAGCTTGTCTTGTATATGATAACTGGTATAAAAATTTGAAATTTATACCCGGTATGCCTGAACTGATCAGGAATATAAAGGAAAACGGCGGAAAGCTATATTTACTTTCAAACATAAGTCTTACCTTTGCAGAAAATTATAAGACAGTACCTATGCTTAAAGAATTACTTGATATGTTCGACGGTTTAATTTTTTCCGCTTCTGTAGGGATGACTAAACCCGACATAAATATATTTCGGTATATTCTTGATAAATACAGCTTAAAAGCCGAAGAAAGTATTTTTATAGATGATAACAAAAACAATATTTCAGGAGCAAAAAAGGTTGGAATCAAGGGTTTTCTTTTTGACGAAAATGTTTCCGGTTTATATAACCTTCTGAAAAAATAAAATTTTATGGTGAAGCAAATGAAGATTATTGATATTATTAACGGCAAAAAACCCAGTCTTTCGTTTGAGGTATTTCCGCCCAAAACAAGCGACAAATTTGACAGCGTGGAAAAGCCCGCCCTTGAAATCGCCGATCTGAAGCCCAGCTTTATGAGCGTGACCTACGGCGCGGGCGGCGGCACTTCAAAATATACCGCCGATATTGCCGAGCACATTTTACAGCGCGGGGTCACTCCCTTAGCACACCTTTCCTGTATCTCCTCTACCCGTGAGATGGTACACGAACAGCTTACCGCCCTTAAAGCCAAGGGAATTGAAAATATTTTAGCCTTGCGCGGCGATATTCTGCCCGATACCGATTTATTGGGGAGCGACTACCGCTACGCCAGCGACTTAACAAGGGAAATCGCCGATTTCGGCGGCTTTTGCATCGGCGGCGCCTGCTACCCCGAGTGCCACCCCGATTCGCCTGACAGCGACAGCGACCTTGAAAGCCTTAAAATTAAGGCGGAAAGCGGCTGTGAATTTTTTACCACACAGATGTTTTTTGATAATAATATCCTTTATAATTTTATGTACCGACTGCTCCGCAAGGGGGTCGATGTCCCCGTTGTCGCGGGAATTATGCCCGTTACGAACGCAGGTCAGATCAAGCGCATCTGCTCTATTTCAAAATCGGCTCTGCCCCAGCGCTTTCTGCGTATTGTTGACCGCTACGGCGACAAGCCGGAGGTTATGAAGCAGGCGGGCATCGCCTACGCCACCGAGCAGATTATCGATTTATACGCAAACGGCGTAAACGCGGTGCATATCTATTCAATGAACAAGCCCGACGTCGCTATGGCCATAAAAAACAATATTTCGGAAATTTTGAAATGAGAAATTTTAACGTAACCGCCTTTGCGGTAGAGAGCGAAAAATTAGTAATAAATAAGAACGAGGCGGCGGTGCGGCTTAAAATTCCGAGAAGCTACACCGACGAAGCAATAACCCGCTGTGAAGAAAATTTGCGGCGGGTGCTTAACTGCAAATACGCCTATACAAGGGCGGCTGTAGAAATTAAATCGGATAATATATGCGATTTGGGCTTCGGTGATATTGAAAGCTATGACCTTGTAAAATCGCTTGACGGATGTAAAGAAGCATTT
>JBJEOD010000177.1:0-10703 GCA_051880535.1 Acutalibacteraceae bacterium
TTTCGGAATTAATTTTACCATTTCCATTTTCAGCGGCTATATTAACATTAGAGCCAATAAGCGACGCAAGTCCAAAATTGCCGCCTAACGCTGATAATGGAGTATTCGAATAATTTCCCTGTCCTACTAATTCCTGTATTATTTTTGCGAGAACGCTTTTGCCGTTACAACCGTTACCAACAAAGAAAAATGCTTTTTCAGCACAAGTTGAATTTGTCAGACAATAACCCACAATTTCCTGTAGAACATTTTTTAAGTCGTTGTCGGAACAGGTTATATCGTCAAGAAACTTATCAAAATACTTTGTTTCCACAGAGTTGTGATAAGCTATAGGCAACTGAATTGTAGTGTAATATGCTTATTCCTTGGATATTTAGGAATACACAAATTTTATGAAGGTCGAATATTACTCGGAATACTCTATATATTTACAGGCGGATTGTTCGGTATAGGTGTAATTGTCGATTTAGTGATCTTATTTTTTAAACCCAATCCTTATTTTCCATAAACAGCGATGGCGGCAAGAAAAATCTGCCGCCATTTTTGCCGATGTTTGAATTGATAAAAATTTAAATAAACTCTTGAACTATGCCAATGTTTTATCTTCATACAATAACCGACAATTAACTTTACTAATCCGCAGCTGTATGGTATAATAAGGAAAAAATTAAGAGGAGGTAAAAATGAACGCAGTAATATATGCACGATATTCAAGTGATAATCAGCGTGAGGAGTCTATTGAAGGTCAGTTGCGTGAATGCAAGGCTTTTGCTAAGAAAAACGGTATTAACATCGTTGGCTCGTATATAGACAGAGCCTTGTCTGCTAAAACCGATAACCGTCCCGATTTTCAAAAGATGATTAAGGATAGCGGTAAAAAACAGTTTGATTGCGTTCTTGTTTGGAAACTCGACCGCTTTGCCCGTAATCGGTACGACTCTGCTCGTTATAAAGCAATATTAAAAAAGAATAATGTTAAGGTTTTATCTGCAACGGAAATTATTTCTGAAGGTGCAGAAGGAATAATCCTTGAATCCGTTTTAGAAGGTATGGCTGAATATTACTCTGCCGACCTATCTGAAAAGGTAGTAAGGACGAAAAATTCTTGGGCTTACTAATTAATATAATTCGTTTTTAAAGGCGCGAGTGAAATAAAGCAAGCAACCGGGCACCATCTTTTCGGGTAGCCCGGTTGACTTTTTTGCTGTCTCAATGCGACGGTCTATTCACTTCATCAGACCGGTAACTTTGATTTTAATGCAAAAATCAAAGCGTTTTATCCGAGGTGATTACCGTTTTACCGCCCATATAAGGCTGTAACGCTTTCGGGATTACAACACTGTAATGCTCGCCGTCAAAGCGGAGATTGTTTTCAAGGAAGGCGATTAACATTCTCGGCGGGGCGACAACCGTGTTGTTAAGGGTGTGGGCAAGATACTTCTTGCCGTCGGCACCCTTGACCTTAATGCCTAACCTTCTCGCCTGAGCGTCGCCTAAGTTAGAGCAGGAGCAGACCTCAAAATATTTCTGCTGTTTAGGAGACCACGCCTCAACGTCGTAGGACTTAACCTTTAAGTCTGCAAGGTCGCCCGTGCAGCATTCGAGGGTGCGGACGGGAATATCAAGGCTTCTGAAAAGCTCGACAGAATAGCTCCACATCCTGCCAAACCATTCCATACTTTCCTCAGGCTTACAAATGACTATCATTTCCTGCTTTTCAAACTGGTGGATTCTGTAAATTCCGCGCTCCTCAATACCGTGCGCGCCCTTTTCCTTGCGGAAGCAGGGGGAATAGCTTGTAAGGGTGAGCGGCAACCTTTCCTCAGGGGTGACGCTGTCTATAAACTTACCTATCATAGAGTGCTCGGACGTACCGATAAGATAGAGGTCCTCGCCCTCGATTTTATACATCATAGCGTCCATTTCCTCAAAGCTCATAACACCTGTTACAACCTTACTCCTTATCATATAAGGCGGTATGCAGTAGGTAAAGCCCTTGTCAATCATAAAATCGCGCGCGTAGGAAAGCACCGCCGAGTGAAGGCGCGCAATGTCGCCCATAAGATAATAAAAGCCCTCGCCCGCAACTCTGCCCGCGGCATCCTTGTCAATACCGTCGAAAAGCTGCATAATATCGGTGTGGTAGGGGATTTCAAAATCGGGGTGGGTCTGCTCACCGAACTGCTCGACCTCGACGTTTTCGCTGTCGTCCTTGCCGACAGGAACGCTTGCGTCCACAATGTTCGGGATTTTCATCTGAATTTCAAGCACCTTTTTTGAAAGCTCGTCCTCTTTTTCCTCAAGCGCCTTTAATTCCTCTGCCTGCTCGTTTACAATCTTTTTCATTTCCTCGGCTTCTTCGCGCTTGCCCTGACCCATAAGCACGCCTATCTGCTTGCTTACGCGGTTGCGGTTTGCGCGAAGCTCGTTTGCGCGGCTGTTAGCATTGCACTTCTCGCTGTAAAGCGAAATAAGCTCGTCCACAAGCGGCAGCTTGTTATCTTTAAATTTTTTCTTAATGTTTTCCTTAACAAGCTCGGGATTTTCGCAAATAAATTTAATATCCAGCATTATTATTCCTCCGATTAGACCTTAAAATAGCTTTTATCAGTATATCACATCTGTTTATTTATGTCAAACGGTTAGCAGTATATTTTCGGCACATAATATACTCAGGGGTGATAAAATGCCGAAAAATGATAAAAAAAGCGACCTTCCTGTTACGGATATTTCGTCAGAGCCGTTCGGCGGAATGCCCGAAACCGCCTTTGAAATGGTTAACCGCTACGGCACCTATGAAATTCAGGCGACCTCGGACACGGAAAATATGTATCCCGCTATCGCACAGGGCTTTAATAAGGAAATAATCAAAACCGACCGCGAAAACGGGGACTCAAAAAAGCGTATGAGGGTCGAAAAAAAGAGAAAAAATTAAAAACCTTGCGCCGGCATGCTACAAAAACTTGACAAATGCCGATTAAAGCCGTATAATTCTAATAGTAATATCTTTGTTAAAAAGCATTTGGAGGATTAATAAGTATGATTAGTGCCGGCGATTTCAGAAACGGAGTAACCTTTGAGGAGGACGGAAATGTTTTACAGGTTGTTGAATTTCAGCATGTAAAGCCCGGAAAGGGAGCCGCCTTTGTAAGAACAAAGGTTAAAAACGTTATCACAGGCTCGGTTGTTGAAAAGAGCTACAACCCGACCGCAAAGTTCCCGACCGCTTATGTTGAGAGGAAGGATATGGAGTATTCCTATTCCGACGGAGACCTTTATTATTTTATGGATCAGGAAAGCTATGAGCTGGTTCCGATTAACGGCAGCGAATTAGGCGACAACTTTAAGTTTGTTAAGGAAAATATGGTCTGCAAGATTCTGTCTTATAAGGGCAAGGTTTTCGGGGTTGAGCCGCCTACATTTGTAGAGCTTCAGGTAACTGCTACCGACCCCGGCTTTAAGGGCGATACCGCTACTAACGCCACAAAGCCCGCCACCCTTGAAACAGGAGCAGAGATTCGCGTTCCGCTTTTCATCAACGAGGGCGATATGATCAGAATCGATACCCGCACAGGCGAGTATATGGAGCGCGCTTAAATTTATACGGAGGTATACTTTAATGGATATTTGTGAAAAGATTGCGTATATTAAGGGCTTGGCAGAGGGTCTCAGCCTTGACGAAACAACCAAGGAGGGCAAAATCTTAGCCGCGATTATCGACCTTTTAGGGGATATAACCTCTGAAATCTGCGAAATCGAGGACGGCTGCGACGAGCTTATGGAGCAGATTGACGCCGTTGATGAGGATCTTTCCACCGTTGAGGACATAATCTACGGTGATGATGACGATTGCTGCGATTGTGACGACTGCTGCGACTGTGATGACGAGGTTTACGAGATCGAGTGTCCTGCCTGCCACGATACTATTTATCTTGATGAGGATATGCTCGAAAACGAGGGTATGACCTGTCCTAACTGCGGCACCGAGCTGGAGTTTGATTTTGACTGTGACTGTGATGATTGCTGTGATGATGACTGCTGTGATGACAGTGACGTCGAGGAATAATTTTCAGTGATTTTGCCGCGCTTCGTTCCGTTTGGGGCGGGCGCGGTTTTTTAATTGTATAATTCCGTTTTAAACGGAGGTAAAATGCTATGGAGCTTACGGAATTAAAGCTTGAATACGCGGTATGCGATTCCGAAAAATCGGGAATACCCGTAATAATAGTAGCGGCGGGCTTATCAAGCCGTATGGGCGGGATAAACAAGCAGACGGCATTGCTCGCGGGCGTGCCCGTGCTTGCAAGAACCCTTATGGCGTTTGAGCGCTCGGAGGCTGTTTCCTCGATAATTCTGATTGTAAGACCCGAGGATGTCTTTTCTATTCAGCTGATGGCGGAAAAGTACGGCATCGAAAAGCTTACGGATATTGTCTGCGGCGGAGCGACAAGACAGGAATCGGTTTTAAACGGCTTTGCGCGGCTTGATAAGGACGCAAAGGCGGTGCTTATTCACGACGGCGCGCGCCCGCTTGTAGAAGATACGGTTATCCGCGCTGTGGCGGACGGGTTAAAGGTTCATTCTGCGGTAACCTGTGCCGTGCCTGTCAAGGATACGGTTAAGATAGTCGATAAGGACGGCAGGATTTTAAGCACACCCGAACGCGACTCCCTCGCCGCGGTGCAGACTCCGCAGGGGGTAAGGGTTTCGGATTACCTTGCGGCGGTGGAAAAAATAGGCGACGTTTCAAAATTCACCGACGATATGTCGGTTATGGAGGCGGCAGGGTACGAGGCTCACACCGTTTCGGGCAGCTATCGGAACATAAAAATAACCACTCCCGAGGATTTGCGCCTTGCGGAGTATTTGATTAGCGGGGAGATAGAGGAATGAAAATAGGTCACGGCTACGACGTTCATAGGCTTACAAAGGACAGACTGCTTGTTTTGGGCGGGGTTACGGTTCCGTTTGAAATGGGGCTTTTGGGTCATTCTGACGCGGACGTGCTGCTCCACGCGGTGTGTGACGCCCTGTTGGGCGCGGCGGCTTTGGGCGACATAGGAAAGCATTTTCCCGACAGCGACAACGAATATCTTAATATCGACAGCAGAATATTGCTTAAAAAAACCGTTGCTCTGCTCAGGGAAAAGGGGTATGCTGTCGTTAATATCGACGCGACGGTAATCGCTCAAAGGCCTAAGCTCGCGCCCTTTATAGAGCAGATGCGCAATAATATCGCCGAGGACTGCGGCGTTTCGGTTGATAGCGTCAATGTCAAGGCAACCACCGAGGAGGGGCTCGGCTTTACGGGCGATTTAAGCGGAATTTCCGCCCACGCAGTATGCCTTATAGAATAATCCGTAGCGCGCCCGCATATTATTTATTAAAATTATTTGCGGGAGAGGAAAATGAGACTTTTTATCACCCTTTCAAAAAAGACCCTTTGCGTGATTTTGGCGGCGCTGATAATCGCGCTGATAATTTTGGGTCAGCTTTTCACGGCTAAGGCGGGAGGAATTGACGGCTCCACGAACGCGCTTAGGGTCGGATATATAGCGGGACTTGGCTACTCTGTGGAAGAAACCGCGGTTTCTTCAAAGGAAATAGTAATTCCAACAGAATTTTCTGACGTATATTCAAGGTATAACGCTCTTCAGGAAACTGCGGGCTTTGACCTTCTGCCCTACAGAGGAAAAGCCGCCGTGGTTTACAGCTACTCCGTGTCTGACAGCGAGGAAATCGTGATAAATATAATTGTATCGGATAAGCTTATTATCGGGGGAGATATTTCCTCGGTCAGAATAGACGGAGAAATGAAGGCGCTTTTGCCGAAATAGCCGACGTTTTAAAAGGATAGATATTAAAATGCCCTTAACAAGACTTGACAAAATTATCGCGTCACAGCTTAATATTTCACGTAAGGATGCCCGCGAGGGAATCCGTGGGGGAAAGGTCACGGTATGCGGCGAGCAGATAAAAAACGCGGATTATAAATGCGACCCTGAAAGTGATACCGTGGTTTATGACGGACAAGCCGTGACCTACAAAAAAAATATTTATATTATTATGAATAAGCCTGCGGGGGTGCTTTCCGCCTCGGAGGATAGGACAAGGGAAACGGTTATCGACCTTGTTCCCGAGCCTTTGCGGCGTAAGGGACTTTTTCCCGTAGGCAGGCTCGACCGGGATACCACGGGGCTTATTATAATCACCGATGACGGTGACCTTGCCCACAGGGTGCTGGCTCCGCAGAAAAGCATTTATAAAACCTATATCGCCGAGCTTGACGGGGATATAACCGATAAAACGCTGGATATTTTTTCCCGCGAAATAACCCTTGCGGACGGCACGGTCTGCCGCAGGGCGTACCTTAAAAAGCTCGGCAACAGAACCGCGGAAATCAAAATCTGCGAGGGGAAATATCACCAGATAAAGCGTATGTTAGGTGTTGCGGGGCTTGGGGTCAATGCCCTTGAGAGAAAGGCGGTCGGAGGACTGATTTTGCCCGATTCCCTCAAAGCGGGTGAGTGTGCCGAAATATCCGAAAAAGAGCTAAATGCCCTGCTTTTCAGCATGGATTTTTCGGATAACGCATAATCAACAAAATATCCATTTCAACATTGGATATATTTTGCATAGCATTTTTTTGCGTTATTTGTTATAATATCATTAACTTAAAGCTAATTTATTCAGGAGGCTTCATTTATGGCAAGTTTGTCTTTGCGCAACGTTTACAAAAGATATCCGGGCGGGGTTACGGCGGTTTCGGATTTTAATCTTGAAATTAAGGATAAGGAGTTCATTATTCTTGTCGGTCCTTCGGGCTGCGGTAAATCCACCACTCTCAGAATGGTTGCAGGACTTGAAGAAATTTCCGACGGCGAAATTTACATCGGTGATAAGCTTGTAAACGATGTTGCTCCTAAGGATCGCGATATCGCAATGGTTTTCCAGAACTATGCGCTTTATCCGCATATGACGGTGTTCGACAATATGGCTTTCGGTCTTAAGCTTCGCAAGACTCCGAAGGATGAAATTAAGCGCCGTGTTGAAGAGGCCGCCCGTATTCTTGATATTTCCCACCTGCTTGAGCGTAAGCCGAAGGCTTTGTCAGGCGGTCAGCGTCAGCGTGTTGCGCTCGGTCGTGCTATCGTCCGTGAGCCTAAGGTATTCCTTCTCGACGAGCCTCTTTCCAACCTGGACGCTAAGCTCCGTGCGCAGATGCGTACCGAGATTTCAAAGCTTCATCAGCGTTTGGGAACCACCTTTATTTACGTTACTCATGACCAGACCGAGGCTATGACAATGGGTACCCGCATTGTTGTTATGAAGAGCGGTCTTATTCAGCAGGTTGATACACCTAATAATCTTTATCTCTATCCCTGCAACCTCTTTGTTGCCGGATTTATCGGTTCTCCGCAGATGAACTTTATCGAGGCTAAGCTCCTTAAGGAGGGCGAGGACTATTTGGTAGAGTTCGGCTCTGAGGATACCAAGACCCGCGCGGGCGTTAAGTATAAGATTAAGTTGCCTGCTTCTAAGAATAAGGATAACTGCCTTGAGGCATATGCCGGCAAGGAGATTATTATGGGTATCCGTCCTGAGAACGTTCATAACGAGGAAGACCTTATTGCACAGAATAAGGACGGCATTATTGAAGCTGATGTTGAGGTTACCGAGCTTATGGGTGCCGAGACATATCTCTATATGAACTGCGAGGGTCAGGCAATCAATGCACGCGTTAGCCCGACCAACACCGCACGTCCGGGAGATAAAATCACAATCGCTCTTGAAACCGCGAAGATTCACCTCTTCGATAAGGATACCGAAATTACAATTTGTAACTGATAATTTAAGGGCGTTTAAAAGAACTGCTTAAAATTAACCGAGGTTCATCAAAACGGTGAGCCTCGGTTCGGTTTTACAGAGATAATTCATTTTCAGAATATAAGGAGCTAGAATATGAAAATGCAGGAAAGCGTTTTGCGGCGCGTCAGAATGATTGAGGAAAAGAACGGAATAAAATACGCAAAAACCGATGGAAAGCTTTACAAAACCCTGCGAGTACTTTACACCCTTGTGTTCATATACACCATGGGTATAAATCTGATGTTTGTAGCGGGTATGCTGCTTGTTTACGGCGGAACGGATAAAATAAGCGGCGTGCTTAACAGCCTTATTTCCGTAAGCGTTTGCACCGTCTTAATATTAGCGGGATATATTTTAAGTTTTTTCAGGTTTAAGCTCACCGCGGGTATTATGAGCGTTGCTCCCGAAATATTCTTGATACCTGTTTTCGGCTCTGTTATGCGAGACGATCTCGGTGTCTTAGGCTTTACCGCGTCATTCTATTGGCGGCATTTGATTCCGCTTGTTGGCTTGGTGATACTTATGACAGCTGCTACGGTAATCGCTGTTCGTGCGAGGGTCAGGACCGAAAGGCTTTACAAAAAGGTCACCGACAATCTTTATAAAATATATCAGTCAAACGGCACCGATGTTACCGATGAGGTTTGGGAGCAATTTTTAAAGGAATACGACCCGATGGATTATAAAAAGCTATTTAAGGAGAGCGAGCGCAAGGCGGCGGACGAATAGTTTTTCAGAGTCAACTCTGCCTCAGTATTTTTTAAGTAGCTTTTGCCGCTCCTTGTAGTCAGGCATATACTTTTCAATAAGAGCGTAAAAGGCGGCGCTGTGATTGTGGTGCTTAATATGCGCGATTTCGTGAACTACCACGTATTCCACTGCTGCTGTCGGATATGCCATAAGCCTCCACGAAAAGCAGAGCCCGTTTTTGCCGCTGCAGGAGCCGAAACGCTTTACTGCTGAGGTGATTTTGACCGACGAGGGCTTAAGCCCCATTCTTTTGGAATAGCTTTCAACAAGTTTAGGTATTGTCTCGCGCGCCGCGCGGCGCAGCTCTGTCTCATTTTCATCAATTTCTCGGCTCCTTTCGGCTCGCCTTTGAGCCTCGGGGAGCTTTTTTGTTATCCAGCCGTTGTATTTTCCTACAAATTCGGCTATCTTCCTGTCGCTCATTCCCTTAGGAGCGCGGACGATAATTTCACAATCTTTAGTAATTTCAATCCCCAAGGTTTTCCTCTTGGAGCGTATTACGGTGTAGTTCAAGCTTAATCACCTCTGATAAAGGCGGCGTCCGCAAAAAGCAGACGCCGCCCGATTTTAATTATTTATGCTTTACAGCAAGGTCATAATGTTGTTGAAGTTGAGTTCCTTTGTCTTCTTGGAAACGGTGAACCAGTCAACAATAGTAAGAATACCGCAGCAACCGGCTGTCAGGAGCTTTAAAATACCCATTCCCGTATCGCCGAGCATAAAGCGGTCGATTCCGAGACCGCCTAAGAAAATCGATACCAGCAAAATAGTGGTGGGATCCTTAAAATCAATAGTCTGAAGCATTGTAAACTTGCTTTCGTCCATAGTGGCAAGCTTTTCCTTTATGTACACGATCTTTTCAGGCGGAAAATACTTCTGATTAGTCATAATGTACATATCAATTTTGTTCTGTTCCATAATACAAATCCCCTTAAAGTTTAGTATAAAGATATTATACTATATACTGTGTAAAAATTCAACAGAAAAATCGGATTTTACGCATATGTTTTTTATATAAAAATAATCCGCAAAATATATACAATTATGACACATACCGTACCTGTGATTATTATTCCGTTGCTTGTTTTCCTCTTGATCGGAAAAAGCCTGCTGTGAAGTGCGAAGAGCAACAGCAGAAGAAAGGGGAGAGCCATCGGGTTAAAGCCGATATAAGAAGCAAAATCGCCCCTGAAAAGCGAGAACATAGCGCGGGTCATTCCGCAGGTCGGGCAATCAAAATGCAGAAAATATTTAATCGGGCATTTGATAGGCAAAAGCAGATAGATTGTTATCGCCGCAAGCACGGGAATATGAATACTCAAAAACCTCTTAACCGATATTTTCATTATTTTTTAACCTTAACGGTAAACTCTTTTCCGCATTTGGGGCAGACCGTTTTGTGAACGCCTATTCGTCTGGGCAGTCTGAGTATCGCTCCGCAGGCGGGACATTTTTTGTAAATGTGAACCTTATCCGCCTTCTTTTGAGCGCGGAAATCTCTTTTGCGCTTTAAAAAGCCGAGCTTTTCCGTGAGCCACATATTTTCCTGTCTCCTTTTTTCAAGGTTGCGGGAGAACATTCTGAAAATTCCGAAAATAATCAGCGCGTAAACGATAAGCTGAATTACAATGTACAGCCCCAAGGAGGCAAAGCGGATAAAAATATTCGCAACAGAGAGAACGACCGCCGCAATAAAAATAACAAAAAAGGTTTCGTCGGGTCCGTACCGTCCCGACATAAGCTGCATAAGTCTGTATCTGAAATTCATACGCATTTCCCTTCTTTTTTGTTCGCATCTATATTATATTGCATTTATAAGCCGATTTTGTTAAGAAAGGATAAATAAAATTTATATATTTATAGAAACCGTGTTTACAATTTCGCCTTTATTTACTTTATGTTAAGTGAAAGGGGAAATTAAAATGTATTACTGCACCGACTGCGGCTGTGAATTTAAAGCCGCCGAAAGCTATGCCGAGACTCATTCGCTTAAGTTTCCGCCGTATGAGGAACGGCAGTGCTGTCCCATCTGTAAAAGCGAGGCTATAAAAGAAAAAACCGTTTTCTTTGAAAAGACGAATAGT
>JBJEOD010000178.1:0-2257 GCA_051880535.1 Acutalibacteraceae bacterium
CAATAAGGATTTTTACTCCCGTATCCACATAGCCCTCTGCCTTACGGCTTTCGATGGCGCACTTTGCGCCTACTGCAAGTTTGTCTGCCTTGCGGCGAAGATTTTTAAAAAAGTTTTTCATTTTATTTCTGTCCTTTCTTTACTGCCTATTTAATTGAATCAGGTGGTTCCGTTGTAGTTGAAGAGGCCGGCAACCTTTGTGGTGACCGTAGCCATAACCGTGTTTTTGAGCAATGCGTACAGGAGCGACAGTACCAGTGCTCCCAGCACCACGGCGATAAGAATTTTAACGCCTGTGTCTACATAGCCCTCCGCCTTGCGGCTTTCGAGCGCGCAGGTGGCGTTAATCAGGGCGTTATCTACCCTGCGAGTGACTTTTTTTAAGAATTTCTTGAACATTTCGGATAGCTCCTTTTATATTATTTTTGATTGTTTGACGCGGAAGGCTTGGCGTTCCGCTTTGCCGGTTCCGCCGGCGTTAGTTCTGCATTGGACTCACCTTCCCGTATTAAAATTAAAAATACAAATAAAAAAAGCCCCGACTCTTCAAATGAAGAATCGAAGCTTGGTATAAAAGAATAATTTAGTTTTCGTATGCTGTGGTGTTTGTAACCATAATAGCTGCGTACCACATATCCGCATTACAGCTCACGCCGACGCCGGAATATTTCATTTCATCTGACCCGACATACGCCCAATGTCTCGGACTGTCAATTATTATCTGCGCTAATGTTTCGGCAATTCTATCCGTACTCCCGACAATGCCCGTCATTGCAATAGCTTCCCTTGCGCCTATATCGTAATATCCTTGCGGATTTCCGTATTCGGATAAATCTATATATTTGCCGTAGCCGGTAGCCTCGGCCGCTTTATTCCAATCGCCGGGGTCATGGGCAAAGTTAGATATTAGCTGGCCGCTTCTGTATTCGGCGTATCTCGTAAGACCTGAAAGCTTTGTAAGCTCTCCGCTTCCTATTTCGGCTCTCGCTTTATTAAGGTAAAATATAACCTTATCTGCAACCTCCTTTGTATCTGCGGCGGTTGCATTTTTTACAGGTATGTATTCACTTTCCAAATTATTTGAGGTTTGTGAACTATCTGCCTTCCCGACCGATGGCTCTTTAGAAGCACTATTGTCGGAAGATCTTGAGACTGAATTTTTACTACTTGTCTCTTGATTTTGCGTGGCCGCAGGTTTTGAATTAACTTCACTGACCGTTTCTGAACTTAATGCACTCGGTGCACTAAGTTCAGAAGAGCTTTCTTCTGCAATATGGCTTTCAGCTTCAAATTCTGTTATCTGAGAACCTGATACTGATGAGGATATTTGAGAAGAAAACTCAGCCGATTCGGTGTTGACATCTTTGCAGCCGCCGATTAAAACTAATGCGGCAAGAGTAATAATAAGGAAGATCTTTTTCATTTCACGACGCCTGCCTTTCAATATATTCTTTAATAAATTCAAGAAACAACATCTGCAGCTTTGAATTGTCATTAAGCAATTCAGGACACCGTGTAAAAAGCTTTTTACTAACTGTGAATTTCACTTCGCTTTCGGTTTTCTTTTCATCCTCAGAAAACACAGCGGCTATTGCTTCCTCTGTAAGCTTACCGTCTTTATTAAGATTTTTAAGCCTTTGAGCCTGAGATAAATTTATCTTGTATCTGCACGCAATATTTTTTAATATATAGCTTTGTGCGTCAACAGGAAGATAGGAAAGCTCAGCGCCTGCCTTAAACGGCAGTTTTTCGCAATCGACAAGCTCTAAAAGTCCTGGCAATAAATATGTAAGCCTTATTAGATATGCGACAGTTCTGCGGCTTTCATTATTTTTTTGACCGGCATTACTTAACGAATCTAACTTTGTGCACCCGGTGCACGAGGTTAAATCAAGGTCGGTTCGCTTGCCCTGCCTATTCAGTATTTCCATTTCCATACGGTAAGCATATGCTTTTTCGCTGTATTTAAGCCCTTGCCTCTGTCTCAGATTACTTTCAAGCATTATTAATGCCGCTTCATCATCCGATATATTCTCTCTGACAATTGCGGGCACAGTCCGAAGACCTATTTTCTTAGCTGCTCTGTACCTGTTTCTGCCCGAAAGTATCTCATATTTACCGTTTGCTTTTGCTCTGACGGTAATGGGTTCGATGATACCATGGTCACTGATGCTTAATATTAGCTTATCTAAGCTTTCAGGCGAATACTCCAAAAAAGGCTGCGGTCTGCCGGACAGTCTCATTATTTGCTTATCCG
>JBJEOD010000179.1:0-2247 GCA_051880535.1 Acutalibacteraceae bacterium
CGATCTGCTTATGACCTCTATGATGGACAGCGGCTCAAAAATCGCCCTTTACACCGCCGATTTAAAGCGTGCGGGAATAAAAATTCTTCCGCCGTCTGTAAATTACAGCCTTGCGGGCTTTACGCCCGACGGGAAAAATATCCGCTTTGGCTTAATGGCGGTAAAAAATCTCGGCATAGGCATAATTGAAAGGCTTATTAAGGAACGAGAGGAAAACGGTCCTTACGTCTCGGTTTATGATTTTTGTCTGCGCAACCATTCGCGGGAGTTTAACCGTAAGGCGCTGGAGGGGCTTATTAAAAGCGGCGCTATGGACGGTTTAGGCGAAAACCGCCGACAGATGCTTTACAATATCGACGGGGTTATGGCGGCGGCGGACAATGAAAAGCGTTTTTCCGCCGAGGGTCAGCTAAATCTTTTTGATGAGATGGGCGACGCCGTGAAATACGAACCTCAGCAGGTTGACGAAATGCCTAAGGATATGCTCTTAGCCCTTGAAAAGGAGGCGACAGGACTTTACCTTTCGGGGCATCCGCTCGATGAATATGTCGGCTATCTTTCCTCCGCTAAGCTTAACAAAGCCGCTGATATAGCGGCGCACAAATGCCGCGACGGAGAAAGGGTAACGGTTGCGGGACTGATTTCCGGCTTTAAGGTTCGCCAGCTTAAAAGCAACAATTTAATGGGCACGGGTTTTATCGAGGGAATCGACGGTACGGTGCCGATAACCGTTTTCGCCGCCGTGCTTTCGGAGTTCCGGGCTCTGCTTACCTCGGGCGCGCCGATAGTAATAAGCGGCAGGATTTCCGAGCGGGAGGACAGGGACACCGAAATTGTGGTTGACAGGGTCGAAAAAATCCCCGAATCGGCAAAGGGTATACCTGTATCCAAATACAAAAGCGGGCTTTATTTAAAGGTGAAAAATACCGAGTGCGGTGAGTTTATAAAGGTCAAGGGCGTTTTGGAGCGCTATCACGGCAATACGGCGGTTTTCATATATTGTACCGAAACGGGAAGGAAGCTCGAAGCGCCCGATAGGCTTAAAATTACTCCCTCTCAGTCGCTTTTTGTGGCTTTAAGCGGTATTTTAGGCGCGGAAAATGTTAAATTTATAAAATAGGAAAAATAATTGTTGAAAAATTAACAATTATGGTTTATACTCATATTATATTATGTTTTTTCGGAGATGAGCTTATGAATACAATAGGTGTGCTTACAAGCGGAGGCGACGCGCCCGGAATGAACGCCGCGGTGCGTGCGGTTGTCAGAACGGCAATAGCCATGGGTATTAATGTTAAGGGCATACGCCGCGGCTATAACGGACTAATCGAGGGGGATATTATCGATTTGGACGTCCGCTCGGTATCGGATATAATTCATCGCGGAGGAACCGTACTTTACACAGCAAGAAGTCCCCGCTTTAAGACCGAGGAGGGTATGAAGGAGGCTATCGATAACTGCAAAAAGCACGGTATTGAGGGCATTGTGGTAATCGGCGGCGACGGCTCCTACCGCGGCGCGCGCGACCTTTCTCTGCGCGGTATTCCCTGCGTTGGGATTCCGGGTACTATCGATAATGATATTTCTTCAACCGAGTACACTATCGGATTTGACACAGCTATGAACACCGCTATGGAAATGGTGGATAAGATTCGCGATACCGCCCAGTCTCACGACCGCTGCTCGGTGGTTGAGGTTATGGGCAGACGCGCGGGCTACTTAGCGCTCCAGACAGGTATCGCAGTTGGTGCGACCGCCGTTTTGGTTCCCGAGGTTGAGTATAAAATCGAGGAAGTTATCGAAAAGATTAAGGCGACTCAGAAGACAGGCAAAAAGCATTTTATCATCGTTGTTGCCGAGGGTGTAGGCGGAGTCGAGGAAATCGCCGAGAAAATCGAGGCGGAAACGGGAGTAGAATCAAGAGCTACTGTTTTAGGTCACGTTCAGCGCGGCGGCAATCCGACCGTGCGCGACCGCGTTATGGCGACCGAAATGGGCTATTCCGCGGTTAAGCTCCTTAAAGACGGAATCGGCAACCGCGTTATCGGCTATAAGGACGGTCAGATTGTGAATTACGATATTTACGAGGCTCTTAATATGAAGAAGCCTTTTGACGACGAGATGTTTGAGATAGCTCATACAACTTCAATTTAAAATTATTTCTGTGATTGTCGCTTAAGTGATTTGAACAAAAATGCCTCCCAAGCCTTACGGGAGGGGGACCGCCGAATGGCGGTGGAGGGATTC
>JBJEOD010000180.1:0-2246 GCA_051880535.1 Acutalibacteraceae bacterium
GGAAACCGCGCGGCGGTCGGCTACCAGGCAATTTTCACACCCTTCATTCCGGTTATACTTTTGGGTGAAGAATTTAATAATCCTCAGCATAATGATAATCCTTTAAACCCGGCGCTCTATTTCAATTCAATTGACTGGGATTGCCTCAATGACCCCGAAAACCGCGCTCTTTATGAGGATATTAAGGCGATGATTCGCATACGCCGAACCTGTACGGACATTTTCGAGTATTATCCCGAACAGTTTAAGGACAGCAATATATGCAAGGTAAATGTTAAAGGGTGCGAGGTATCTCAGCCTTATGCGAGATATTCGGGAGATACGGCAATGCTTGTAATCCCGAATTACAATCTGCATGACAAGGACGCCGAAATGACGGTCTATGTTCCGTTCGCGGATACGGGTCTTGATTATTACAGAAGCTATACGGTTACCGATGTCGAGACAGGCGAGGTTATTGTAAAGGGAAGCGCTTCGCAGGTTGCAAAATTCACCGTCAGCGTACCTTATGAGGATCAGCGCGTTTTTATGGTTAAGGCGTCAGGGAAAATAGACCCCTCCGAATTGACCGAAGAAGAACAGCAGACCTGGGATCAGATAGAATCGAGCGTATCCTCCGACAGCACTGAGAGTGAGCCCGAAGCAGAGACCGTTGAGACAGTCGTTGTCAAGAAAAAGAAGAAAAAGAATACTCCTTCAGATAGCACTTTCCCGATGATTCCCGTTATAATAGGCTCTGTCGCAGGCGTTTTGGCTGTCGGTGGAGTGACAACTGTATTATTGGTTAAGAGAAAAAGGAAAAAGTAAGCAAATTAATTATCAGGCTGATGTGAATTAGGCCCTTGCGCATATTATTGCATCAGCCTATTTGGTGTTAAAGGGATCTATTATGCAAGTGAAATCTATTTCAAAATTAATTCATACAGATTCGGGACCCTTATGCTTCTGGAGTTGGAACGATACGCTTGAAAAGGAGGAGCTGCGCCGTCAGCTTGAGGATTTTTCAAAGGAGCGCTTTTCAGGAGTATTGGTTCATGCTCGCGGCGGGCTTCGCATTCCGTATATGGGCGAAGAGTGGTTCGATTGCTACCGGTTTGTTGTCAAAGAGGCTAAACGTTTAGGACTTGAGGTTTGGATTTATGATGAGGACGGTTGGCCGAGCGGTTTTGCGGGCGGACAGGTTACAGCTCTCGGTGAAAAATATTGGCTTAAGGAGCTGCATTTTTCGGAAAGCGATACGGGACTTCTTAAAAATAGGATTGCCGCTTGGCGGCAAACGGAGCACGGTTATATGACGATTCCGAAGGAGTCGGCAGAAAAAGGCGACCTTATCTGTTGGTATACAACCGATAAAAATTATGTTGATTTGCTTTCGCCGCAAACGGTGAAATGCTTTATTGAAAAGACGCACGAGCGTTACAAGCACGAGCTTGGCGATGATTTCGGCGGCGTTATAAAAGGCGTCTTTACAGATGAGCCGCAAATCACGCCTTATCCTTGGAGCTTCACCCTTGAAAAGGCGTGGCTTTCCCGCTATCATGAGCCTATTACCGACAAGCTTTATCTTCTTGTGAAGGAAGAAGCGGGCTTTGAAGACTTCCGTTGGCAATTTCGGGATCTTATCAGTGATTTACTTTACAATTCCTTTACTAAGCAAATTGCTGATTGGTGCGGGCAAAACGGACTTATTTTTACAGGTCATTTTGCCGAAGAAGACGGACTTGTTATGCAGGTACACGGAAACTGCGGAGTGACGCGGCATTATACCGCTATGCAGCTACCCGGAATAGACCATCTTGGCAACAGGAATACAAGTCCGATTCTTTTGAAACAGCCCTCAAGTGTGGTTCATCAGCTCGGCAAGCAGGACGTTTTGAGCGAGACCTACGGTTGCGCGGGCTGGGATATAAGCTTTGAACAAATCTGCGGTATTTGGGGCAGACAATCGGTATTGGGAATCACTAAACCCTGTTTCCATCTCTCCGCCTATTCAATTGCGGGAAGAAGAAAACGGGACTACCCTGCCTTTTATTCTTATCAGGAACCGTGGTGGGAGCAGTTCCCGACGGTTATGAAATGGATAAACGGTCTTAATTCCTTGATGCGGGAGGGTGAACGCCTTAGCGATGTGTTGGTTATTTCACCCCTTTGCGGGGTTTCTGCAAGCTACGGGACAGAAACAGCAGAAAAAATTTCCTGTGAGTATCGCAGCTTAGTAGAAAATCTTCTTGATGCGCAGGTTGATG
>JBJEOD010000181.1:0-2234 GCA_051880535.1 Acutalibacteraceae bacterium
CTTCTTTGGCTAAAATCTTGGCATTTTCAAGTATGAGGGTGTTGTCTTTGCCTGTAAACTCACGGTGCTTTGCGCTGTTTGTGTGCTTTATATCCATAAGATAGTAATCCAGATACGGCAACAGCATCCGTATTGTATCAATAGGCGCGCAGGCGGTGGACTCGATTGCCGTGTTAAATCCGTAATCGTGAGCGGCGCGCAGCAGTGCGGCAGAAAACTCCGGCTGACAAAGGCACTCGCCGCCCGAGAGGGTTAAACCGCCGCCTGAAATTACATAATAAACCCTGTCCTTAACGACCTCGTCCATTACTTCCTTTACGGTGACGTCACGGCCGACGGTTTTAAGCTTGCCCGCGGTCTCCATCTTTTCAATTTTATAGCTTTGCGATTCAGGATTACAGCACCAACGGCACCGTAATACACAGCCCTTTAAAAAGACAATGGTTCTGACGCCGGGTCCGTCATGTATGGAGAATTTCTGAATATCAAAAATCCTGCCTTTAGTTTTCAAATATTCCTGCATTGTATCAAGCCTTATAACCCGCCCTGTTCGGTGCGGTTGATTATATCGTCCTGCAAAGAACGTGAAAGAGTTGTGAATAAAGCGCTGTATCCCGCAACACGCACTACCAGCGAACGGTATTTGTCGGGATACCTCTGAGCGTCCAGAAGAGTCTCGCGGCTTACTACGTTAAACTGCATATGCATACCCTTCTGTGCGAAGTAACCGCGTATCAGAGTGATAAAGCCCTCAATACCGCTCTGACCTTTTAATGCGCTCGGATGGAATTTCATATTGAACAGCGTTCCGTTTGAGGCGATGAAGTGGTCAAGACGTGCGACAGAGTTGCAGGACGACGTAGGACCGTTTACGTCACGCCCCGCTGCGGGAGAAACGCCGTCGGCAACAGGAGTGCCTGCAAGACGTCCGTCAGGCGTCGCACCGGTTTGGGCACCCAGAGGAACGTTTGCCGAAACAGGGTACAGGCCTGCCTGGAAAGCTCCGCCCCTGGGGTTGAGGTAAAGCTCGAGCGGCTTTGTATATGTATAAGCGACATCACGCGCAAACATATCAACCTCCATATTATCGTTTCCGAATTTCGGAAGTGCGTCTATGTCTTCGCGCAGCTTATTGTAAAAGGCTTTCTTATCGGGGGCTGTCTCGTTGTTTTTGATCTTGACATAGATATCGGCTATATCACGTTCTGATATTTTTTTACCGCTGTCGGCAAGACGGCTTACCACCTGTGTGGTGAGCTGTTCGCTTAATAGGTCGGACATAGGCTCGCCGAAGTTATTAAGCATTGCGTCGGCAAAATCCTCCAGAGTGTAGCGCTTCTGTTCGTAAACGAGAGTGCGTATTGCATAAAGACTGTCTGCCATATTTGCAACTCCAAAGCCCTGAGGTCCTGTGAAGTTATAAACGGCACCGCCCTCTTGAACCGATTTGCCCTTGCCGATACAGTCCTCTACCATTGAAGAAAGGAAGGGGAGCGGGCAACGCTCGGAATGTGCACAGTCAATGCTGTTGTCGGCGTTGACAAGCATCTCTATCATATAATTCATCTGAGCCTTGTAAGCGTCATAGAACTTGTCAAAGGTATCAAAGGCCGATAAGTCCCCGGTTTTAGGACCAATCTGTACGCCGTTATCAACACCGTTCGAGAACACAAGCTCTAAAGGACGGCACATATTAAAGAATGCGGCGTCATGCCAGCCGTCGGTTTTGCCCGCCTTCTGCGGTTCAACACAGCCAATGATATTGTAATCGCGTGCGTCCTGCAGGGTGAGTCCTCGGCTTACAAGCGCGGGAATTATAACCTCATCATTATAATAAGCAGGCAGACCTATGCCTGTACGGGTAAGCTCCGCCGCGCGGAGCATAAATTCATGAGGAGTACCGTTCCATACTCGTACCGACAGCGACGGTTGCGGCAACATAACATGCATAGACGCGGAAATACACATAAACGAAAGATCGTTAGTCACGTCAATGCCTTCGGAATTTTGTCCACCTGCAATAAGGTTCTGGAAAAGACTGTAGCCTGCAAAGCCCTCAGCGCTCGCGGCGTCGCGTACTTTATTGAGGTCGTTGAGCTTTACCCATATACAGTCGATAATTTCCTGCGCAAATTCCCTTGTTAGCTTGCCGCTCTCTAAATCAGCCTTGTAATAGGGGTACATATATTGGTCAAAACGTCCGGGTGAAATTGAGTGGCCGCTGCTTTCGGTCT
>JBJEOD010000182.1:0-10423 GCA_051880535.1 Acutalibacteraceae bacterium
AAAAGAATTGCATGACTATGCCTCTAAGGAATGGGGAGGGCTTTTGAAGGGCTACCATTATAAACGCTGGGAGAAATTCTTTGATATGCTTAACAAAGGCGAGGATACCGAAAGCTTTAACTGGTACAGCTATGAAAAAGAAATCTTCGGTGATTGCAGAGATGATTTAGCTGAAAATTCACAGGCAGACAAAAAGATTTTGATTGAGGAAATCATCAATATTATAGGAGAATAGGATATGACAAGTAAAGAGAGAATACTTAATACGGTATACCGTAAACCGGTTGATCGTGTTCCGATTTCTATGTATGAGCTATCGCCGTATGAGGGAAGCGCATATGCTTCGTTTGCCAACAATGAACCGTCATATCAGCCATTGCTTGCGTATATGCGTGAAAACACCGATACAATAATGCAGTGTGAGGCGAATATATCATACCCCTATATCGATAACGCTATAGAGGTGAAAAGCCGCAGAGAAGGTGAAAGTACTGTATATGACTATACTCTGCATACGCCAAAAGGTGATTTGACGGCAAAAAGTTTAGTTAAGGATAATATATATACGGTATGGAATCTGGAGCATTTTCTGAAAGAGCCGTCTGACATAGAAAAATATATGTCTTTGGATTTTACATGTAAGGTCAATAATTCAAATTTACGTGAAATGCGTGATAAGCTGGGAGAAAACGGAATAATATGTCCCAGCATAAGGGACCCGATTTGTCGCGGTGCGGAGCTTTTTTCGATGGAGGATTTTTTGGTTTTTGCAATAACCGAAACCGAAGAAGCCAAGAAATTTCTGGATTTTCAGTGGGAATTATGCCAAACAGAGCTTAAAGGAATACTTGCCGGCGATGTTAAGGATATAATGGTAAGGGTTGTTGGTCCGGAATATGCTACTCCGCCGTATCTGCCGGACGTATATTTTGAAGATTTCGTAACCAAGTATTTAAAGATAATGGCGCCGATGATCAATGAAGCAGGAGCAATATCGAGAGTGCATTCGCACGGTAAGGTAAGGCATGCGCTGGAGGAGTTTGCCAAAACAGATGTAATGTGTGTGGACCCTGTGGAGCCATTGCCTGACGGCAATATAGCATTGGGCGAGATGAAACAGCTTTACGGAGATAAGTTCGTTCTGCTCGGTAACATAGAGCTCAAAGAGCTGGAGGTTGCAAGCGAAGAACGGATTGAGGAGATCGTAAAAGAAACGCTTAAAGAGGGTAAAAAAGGCGGCGGATTTATACTAATGCCGACCGCCACGCCGATAAATGTGCCGCTTGCACCGGTGGTTGAACGAAATATGTTCAAAATGATAGAAGCCGGACTTAAATACGGAGCGTATTGAAAGGAAATAATTATGACACCAAGGGAACGTGTAATCAATTCAATTGAATTCAAAAAGGTTGACAAATTGCCGCATAATGTTTACTTCACTCTGCAGGCGTATCGCAATATGGTTGAATATACTAAGGATGAAAATTATATAAACAGTATAGAAAATCATATAACGGAATGTTACCTTGTTAAGCCGCAGAGGGAAATAAAGCATGATATATATGAAGACGAGTTTGGAGTGCTTTGGGATAAAAGCGGAGCAGATAAAGATATAGGCATAGTAGCAAACTGTCTTGTATATGATGAGGAAAGTCTTGAAAAATATGCACTGCCTGATGTTGACGAAGAATATATCCGAAAACAGCTTGAGAATCTTATGGCATCGCCGGAAGAAAATTTCAGAGTGGCGTCTATCGGATTTTCGCTGTTTGAACGGTGCTGGAGCTTAATGGGTTTTGAAAATTGTCTTTGCAATATGCTGGCAGAACCCGAGCTTGTGCATAAGCTTTTAAGAAAAATTTGCGACCGTAATTTAAGAATCATTGATATAGCTCTTGAATATGATATAGACTGCTTTCATTTTGGAGATGACTGGGGACAGCAAAAAGGTCTTATAATGGGCGTGACCCATTGGCGGGAGTTCATAAAGCCGTATTTGAAAGAAATGTATGATCGGGTGAAATCGGCAGGAAAGTATATTTCACAACACAGCTGCGGCGATTTAAGAGAAATTCTTACAACCGATTTGTATGAAATGGGACTTAATATTTATCAGACCTTTCAGCCGGAAATTTACACGCTTGAATATGCCGGGCAGATGTTCGGAAAAGTAGCTGTGTGGGGAGGTATATCAACACAGGCTGATCTTCCGTATAAGACACCGGAGGAAATAAAAAAAATCGTAATAAACACAGCGCAGGCGTTTGATTATACGGGTCTTATTATTTCTCCGACTCATTCAATAGAATTTGATGTGCCGCCCCAAAATATCACCGAGATGATAGATACGTTTAAAAAAGGTTGTAAATGATTATTCGCGAATCCTAAAAAGACTTCGTGCGTGGACATAATTATCAAAAGCAGTTTGGAGACTGCATAAAAATAATATCAAAATCCGTATCCTTGTAAAGGCTGAAAATGATAAAATCAGCCCTGACAGGGATACGGATTTTTGATTTCAAAGGTTTATATAAATTTGTGTTTAATTGCTTTTACACTAAAACGGGACAGAATCAAAGCTGTATCCGTATTGCCTAAATAAGTTGCGTAAATTTTCGACCGAATATCCTCGGTTTTTTGAAGTTTCTTCCACTGTATCGCGTGGATTTGCACCGTATTCAGCATACAACTGGTTTATACCGCAGATAAGACTGGTTTCTACCGTTTCGTGAATGTTCATACTTCGTGAAGGCTTTGTTACAATTCTTGTTATTGCGCCTATTTTCAATATCTGTGCGCTTGTAAGCTCACCAAGGGTATATAAAGGAGTACCTTTAACCGGGGTACGCCGCATAACCGCCATGGCTTCAACCTTTAAGTCACCGGCAAATAATATTTCCTCTGCTATTTCTTCGTTTGAATGCTCAGGGCCTATAGGCTCTATACAATAGTACAGCTCCAGTCCGGCTTTTTTGATGTTTTCTATTGTCTGCATTCTGGTTTCAGGTGAAATGTCGGTATCTATTCCCTCACGCAGTCTTTTTATATGATAAGCGCCTGTAAAACCTGCATTTTTCATTTCCTTTGCCGTATCATAATCAAAATCACCGGTGTTGGCTACTAATCGCATGCCTTCAGGAATAATCTGCGAAACCGCCGCACCGAATTTTATAAATTCTTTCTGTTCAAAGGCAGCGGTACTCATGAGAAATAAGTCGTCAATACCCTTTGAAGCTATAAGCTTTGCCTCTTCAACCACTTCGGTTATGCTTTTTTTGAATACGCAGTCCACTGAAAAGTTGGAGGCTGCTAAGGAACAGAATTTGCAGTTTCCGGGACAAGGATTGCTGTCAATACCGATTTGTGCAAATATATACCCTCTATTACCGAATTCTCGCCTGGTCATCTTGTCGGCTTCGCTTAAAAGCTTATAGTAATCATCAGAAAATTCAGGTATGGAAAGCATTTCCACAATTTCTTTTTTTGAAAATTTGCTCATAATAATCACAATATCCTTTCTAAGCCATAAGCACAGTAAGAATTCTCATATTGATATTACCTCAAAAATACAGAGCCGAAATAAGTCACGGTGTCCTGTCCGTTTATATATTTCATCCCCGCAAGCGCAGAAAGCTCTGATACCTGAATACAGTAGGACTCAAGTGATGCCAGCGCCTTTTCCTTAAAACGGCAGGGTTTTCCTTCCGTTGCGGCACAGGATTCACAAATTTTGCACCCTCCCGCGCCGAGAATGAATGGGTTTTCAAAAATATCCCGTGCAGTATCCGCTACTTTGTACATAACATCACAAAATTGCTTTTGAGCCTCCACCATTCCGTAAAAATCATAGCTGTCCTCAATAGTATAAATTTTTTGAAAAACAATTATTTTTTTATAGGCCGAGGCTTTTTTGATACATTCCTCTGCAGTTCCGACAAGGGGAGGACAGGTGTGGCATTTACCGTAATTCCCGCAGCTGTTTGCTTCGCAGGCTGCTCTCAATTCGGCATGAAAAATAGAGGGAGCCATATCACATACGCCGCAATTCACGCCGTATTCAGACTTTATTTTGCTGACAAATTCTAAAATTTTATCCATTATCAAAGTACCTCCTTGACTACATCAGGAAAATTCTGCATAGCTGTTTTTATCGCTTTTTCGGTTTTAAGAGAACCGGATGAAAGAATACTTACAATTCCTATATCTGCCGGAGAATTACCGGAATAGGGGGAAAGGTTGAAATTATTGTAGGTGCAATCAACAAGATATATTTGCCCTTCAAGTCTTGCAAATCCTTTTATTCGCCAGCTTTCACAGATTATGCTTTTGAAAAAGCCAACCGCATCGTTAAGCCCGGCATTATCACTCAGCAGAATACCGTATTTTCTTTGTGTAATATCTTCTGTCATAAAGGCGGGACGGCATTTAGGCGCTTCATATTTGATTATAGCTTCAAAAAGCCGATCGCTTATATCTCCGTTAGAGGTATAAAAAATATCCGAATCGTCAAAATATTCAAGCAAGACTTTTTTGTCTGTTTCAACTTGGAAAACAGAGGCTGAATCCATTTTATTAACTATTGCTGTTTTGGATGCCGCAAGCTGTTTTTTTACAACCGCCGCGGTATTAAATACCTTGTGAAAGTTCACAGCGTCAATAAGGCAGACAGCGCCTTTGTAATTCAAATCCGAATATTCCTCGCGTGACAGAAGCTTTTCGGCTATGGTAGGGTCGGATAACCCGGAAGCCTCGGCGATAATAATATCGGGCATACCTGCTAAAGCACTGCTGATGGCGGCGGAAAATTGCTCGATACGGCAGGCACAAAAGACAGAACCGTTATTGACCTCAAACAGCTTTTCCGCGAGCCCCGAAAGCAGGGAACCGTCAACGCTCTGTTTCCCAAACTCATTTATTATAAGTGCAATTTTTTTGTTGCCGAACCGTTTTATAAGCTGTTTTAAGAATGTTGTTTTGCCGGCGCCTAAAAATCCGGTCAACAAATAAAAATCGGTCATTTATAATACTTCTTCCACTTTTTTAATAAACTCATCTTTGCTTGGTATAATTGAAGAAAAGGCAAGCTTACCGTTTATATAAACGCTCGGAAGATGAGATACACCCATTTTCTTGAATCGGGAAATATTTTCCTTAATTGTATACTTGTATTCAATAACGTCTATTTTATCGCCGAAATAATCTTTGATTGCGTTAGCTGCACCCATCATATATGTACACGCGGCGCAGGTTGCAGAGTCAAGAGTGCAAACCTCGACAAGCGGCTTTGAAAGGCTTTCATAATCAGGAAGCTCAACATCAACATCATCGTCTGCAACATAATTTGCCACTATTTCTCTTATAGCGTCCGGCTGATTAACAGCTTGAGTTACGGCAATGGCATTATCAATCGGAACATCATAAGGCATATCGCAGCCGGGAGCTAAAATGATGTTTTTGAACTCGGTAAGCTGATCCATAAGATCGATGACATACTTCATATTATCCTGCTGAGTTCCGTGGAGCATAATGGAAGTAAGCGGAATGTTACCGCCGATTGTGACATTGTACTTATCGGTAATTTCCTTTGCGGCAATAATGTCGATATTTTCATCGATACAGAGGCTGTCGGGAGAGGTCTTGCACATACATTCGACATTTCTTGTCGCATCTCCGCATACAAAAAGTGACGAGAAAACATTTTTTTGACGTATAAAATCAAAAATTTCTATGAGATTGGGTGAAATAAATTCTTCAAAATGATCGGAAGAAATCTGAGATAAAAGCGGGTCAACAACGGCAATTACATCCATTCCTGCCTCAATGTATAATTCGCTCATTCTTTTTGCAACATCTGTACAGAAGGAGAGCAGATTTTTAACATATTCCTCATCATCGAACATATCGATAAATATGTCATTTCCTCTTAAATGCGAAGCAAGTGTAAAAGGACCGCATATTAGACCGTAAAGAGCCGTATCGTTGCCAACCGTTTCCTTCATTCTGCGCATTACATCAAGCACCATGGGGAGTCTTCCCGATTCGGCTGTCGGCAACTTGCACCTGCAGGGTATTTCAGAGATTTCTGCCAGCGGGTGGGAAGAAACAGAGGGAGGACCGTTTTTAGTCCAAACAAGGTCACATCCGAGTATTTCAGCCTCAAGCTGCAAATCAAATACTACCGGCTGTCCGTTAGGAAGATATATTTTATTTACTTCAATAAGTGAATCAAAAAGCTTGTCTGCATCGGTAAGAACCTCGGTGGCGTCATACCCCAAGAGCTTGCCCGCATGAACGCCTGCAAAGGGAACCCACGGTAACTGTTCACACTTTTCATGTTTTAAAGCTTGAAATAGTATTTCCTTTTTCATAATTGACCTCCGAAAATTAAATTAACTTGCCCCAAAATTCTTATTTTGGTTTACAACGAAATTTTAACATTTATTTTAAAATTCTTCTATAAATTATTTTCATTTTTTTGGAATATGTTTTAAAGTTTTTAATTCATTATATACTATGGCAGAATAAAAGCGTCGACGCGCATATTTTCAATCTCCCACAACCGTGATTAAAATGATGTCATCAGTCTTATGCTTGAATTTGCGAATTATTTTAATTTTTATAATTATATTTTGAAAGTATTAAAATAGCTTGACATAAAGAAAATAATAAGATAAAATCATATCAGTTTAATAGAAAAGCGGTTCCGCCTTTTCGGCGGATTAAAAGGGAATGCGGTGAGAATCCGCAGCAGCCCTCTTTACTGTATGAATGACGAATGCTCACAATGCCACTGCTTCGGTTTATCCCGGTGCGGGAAGACGGGCAAAGTAGGATGATTTCAAGCCAGGAGACCTGCCGTTTTTCAAAAATACGAATTTCGGCGGGGAAATTTCGGGAAAACAGCTTTATGCCGTGAGGGAAAGAGCTTGTTTGTTGTACCCGGAGCCCGAAAGGGCTCTTTTTTCTGCCCATAAAGGGGAAAGAAAAAATGTTAAAAAAAGCAATCGGTTTATTTTCGGCAGTCGTAATGATGGTATCGGTTATAACGGCAACCCCGGTTTCGGCTGAAAACCAGACACCGGCAGGCTATGTTGTTATGAGCGTTGAGCGCTTCACAATCGGTGAAGGGTATTATCTTCAGCCGCAGAAGGTACCTTTTTATGAAGGTGACAGCTACGCTTCCGTAGTGGTAAGGCAGCTCGGTGAGGAAAACCTCAAATTCACCGGTACGGTTGACGACGGATTTTATCTTTTGGGTATTAAGAATGCGGATAACGGGGAAATCGACCCTCCGGAATATCTGGTTGATTATAGGATTGAAAACAGCGTTGATTTCAGCGAAAATGCCGATTCCGATCTTGATTCCGGTGATTATACATATATGTCCGGTTGGATGTTTTATGTGAATAATACCGAGCTTTTTACCGCAATGCCGGATACCGTTCCGCAGGACGGCGATGTATTCCGTCTTATGTTTACTTTGACTTGGGGTCAGGACCTCGGAAACAGCAGTTGGAACAATATCGCAGAGCTGCCGGATAAGGATGCCGTTACCCGTATGATAAGCAGAGTTATTTCAAGGGAAGATTATAAGGAGCTTGCGGAAATCGAACTTCGTGACACGTATCTGAATGAAAAATTTTCGGATGAACTATCCGGAAATACAAGCATAGGCGCATGGATTGATTATCTTCCGAAAATGATGTCTCAAGCGCCTGCAAACGGTCTTTCAACCGAAGAAAATTTTGAGCGTGTAATCCGTGCTTTTACTGACGTTCTTCCGGGAATCGGCGACATCAACGGAGATTCCGTTTTTAATATCAAGGATCTGGTTCACATTAAAATCATATTAAGCGACACACAGAAGACCGCGCCGGAATCGGCAGACATTGATTTCGACGGTGCTTGCGCAAGCGGAGATTTAGTACGTATTCGTCAGATGCTCTTAACGAAGTAAGGAGATTCGAAATGAAAATAATTAAAACAGTAATTACAGCTGCGGTTTCATTAGCTCTTTTTGTTACGACGGTATTTCCGAGTTTAGCTCAAATGCCGGATTCGGGATATTTTCCCCAATTTCACGGCGAAACAGGTTCGGTCGGTGTAATTGACGCGAAAACTCCGATGACCGCCGAAAAGACTGCCGAAAAATATGCAAAGAAATTCGGCAACTCCTGGAATGATACTCCGGGAACGCCTATTGTTGTCGGGGATTCGCTTTACTGCCTTGTTGCGGGGCAGAAAAAGCTGTACCGCGTGAGCAAGGATAACGGAAATGTAATTGCAACCGCCGATTGTGACGGAACTTCTCAGTTTTTCTCGCTTATTGCATACGGCGAGGGCAAGATTTTTGTGCCGAGGAGCGCCAAAATCGACGGGAATAACGTCACCGTGGTTTACGCTTATGATGCGGAAACTTTAAATCAGCTATGGATTTCCGAACCTATCGGAAAACCTGAAGACAGAGTTACTCCTCTCGGTTCCATTGTTTACAGCAACGGTTACATATATCTCGGAGTAAGCAACGGCAGCGGAGCAAAGGGGGCGTTTGCCTGTGTTCCTGCCGCCGACGGGGATACAGTGACCCCTGACGAAATAAAGAAAGCGGCGTGGCAGTATATGCCCGAGGACGGAATGAAGTCGGGTTATTACTGGTGCGGCGGAGCAGTTGCGGGAAATGCGTTTGTATTCGGGGGAGAGGCAACCGAGCTTGTTTCTCACAGCCTTACAGATGAAACCGTTTACGACCGCCTTGTGCTGGAGGATAACCCTACAGCGGGGATTCGCAGTACCGTTTATTATGACGAGGCCACAAGAAGAGTTTTTGCGACAACGAAAAGCGGATATATCTATTCGGTTAAGCTTAATGCGGACAACACCTTTGACGCAGCTTCTCTTATCAAGACAAGTCTCGGCAGTGAGAATACATCCAGTCCCGTTGTATTCGGGGGCAGAGTATATGTAGGCGGGGGAGGAATTTCAGGGAAATACGGATTCAGCGTTTTAAATGCCGAGGACCTTTCGGTTATTTATCAGATTTCGGATTTTAAATCGCAGTCTTCGCCTGTGCTTACCACCGCTTATGCCAATGAGCAGAACGGTATGACGGTTGTGCTTTATCTGACCGATTATCAGACATCAAAGCTTTACGCTGTCTACGATTCGGCGGGACAGACTACGGCGCAGTTTGAATGTATAGCCACTCCGTCTGCTACCCAGTATTGTACCCAAAGCATTGCCGCCGATGAAGACGGAAATATTTATTACTATAATGACGGCGGAACAATTTTCTGCTTCGGTCAGAAAAATGAAAGCGACGCAATTTATACTGCTGATGATGTTAAAAACCAAATTGCACTCTATGCGTCACAGCCCGTAACCGCCGGAATGCTTACGGCGCTTCAAAGAATAAAGACAAGAATGGAAGCGCTCGATACTCCGTCAGATGTTACCAATGCGGAAATTCTTAATAAAATGATTGATGATGCAACCGCGCTTTCAGACCAGCAGGAAACCGTTAAAAGACTTAATGAGGAGCTTGCAAACCTTGACGCGGAGGCTGTAACTCTTGCAGATGATGCCGCTGTTACAAACTGGCTTGCGGCATATTACGGACTGACGGATGAAAACCGTGCAGGTGTTGTCCGCTCGGCGGAACTGCTTGCGGCGGCAAATAAGCTTAAAGAATTAAAGGACGCTGCTGCCATTTCCGAGCTTAATGAAAAAATCGCGGCTCTTCCGAATGAGGAAAGCCTTACTCTTAAAGGCGAGGCAGAGGTTAAAAGTGTTATTCAGCTGCTTTCGTTGCAGAATGAGGAGGTACGTGGCGCGGTAAATTCCGAAAAGCTTGACCGACTGGCTTTAAAGCTTGCCGAGCTTCATTCGGCGGTTGACACACTTGACAACGCAATTGAAACCCAGCTTGATCCTGTGCTTATAACCGAAAAACACCGTGATGCCGTAGCCTCTCTTACTTCGGATTATAACGCGCTATCGGAGGATGACCGCGCTTTTGTAAAAAATGCGGATACGCTCCTTTATGCCCAGCGTGTGCTTGCGGGACTTGACCGCGGAGTTATAATCGCGGAGGTCTTTGAGAAGCTTTACGGAACAGATCTTGTATACACCTATTACGGCGACGGCTTTACGCTTACCTTTAACGGTGCTGATGTTACAGATATTTCGTCCGATTATGTTATTGATAAAAATAATATTCCCGCGACCGGCGATACCCGTAATCCGTTGATTTTCGTTGTAATTGCGGCCGTTTGCGCGGTAATTCTTGTAGGAAGTATAATTTATTTTAAAAAAGGAAAGGTAATATGAAGCGCCTTTGGCTGATATTTAACATCCTTGTATTATCGGTTTTGCTTGCAGGCTGTCGGATTGAACCGTCGGATTACGGTTCTTCTGTTTCTGACAT
>JBJEOD010000183.1:0-10328 GCA_051880535.1 Acutalibacteraceae bacterium
AATATATTGTATATTCATTGTCTTCAAAGCAACATTTTCGCCCTTTTATTTTAATATTTCCCGCAGCTTTGCAAGTATTTTTTTCTCTGCTCGGGATACCTGAACCTGCGTCATTGACAGTCGTTCGGCGGTCTGGCTTTGGGTTAAAAAGTCGTAATACCTTAAAATCACAAGCTGTTTCTCGTTTTCATTAAGCTTATCAAGCGCCGAATCAATAAGCAGTCTGTCGGAGATTTCGTCCTCGGCGCTGACGGTGGGCAGGTCCGCCTCGCTGATTTCACCGTCCTCCTCCCTTGTAAGCGAGACGGTTGGCTGTGCGGCGCACATAGCCTCGGTTATTTCCTCCGCCGATACGTCAAGCGCCGCCGCTAGCTCTGTAACGGTAGGCTCGCGGCATAGGCGTTGCTCCATAATTTGTTTTTCGCGGTTAATTTTCATTCCCAGTTCTTTTACGCTTCTTGAAACCTTAACCGCGCCGCCGTCCCTGAAAAGCCGCCGTATCTCTCCCATTATAACGGGCACGGCGTAGGTGGAGAAGCAGACTCCCCTTTCACCGTCGAAGGCGTCGGTGGCTTTAATAAGTCCTATGCACCCCGCCTGATAGAGGTCGTCGTATTCTATGCCCCGCCCCGAAAAGCGGCGGCAGAGCGAGTGGACAAGACCTAAATTATCCTCGATAAAGCGGTCGCGGTTTAGCTTTTGTTCAAGCATTAATATTGATGCGGCGGTTTATCCGCTTGGTCATAACTATGCTTGTACCCTTGCCCACGGCGGAACGCACCCTTACTGTATCCATGAAGCTTTGCATTACCGCGAAGCCCAGTCCCGCCCGCTCGCCGCCGACGGTTGTGTAAAGAGGCTCCATAGCCTTTTCGACATTTTCGATTCCGCAGCCGGTATCGCGTATCTTTATTCTTATAATGTTTTTATCGCAAAGCTCGGCGGTTATGTAAATTTTCCCGATTTTTTCCTTGTAGGCGTGGACGATACAGTTAGTAACCGCTTCGGAAACGGCGGTTTTAATATCGTTTATCTCCTCCAAGGTCGGATCGAGCTGTGCGGCAAACGCCGATATGCAGGACCTTGCAAAGCCCTCGTTTGCGGATTTTGCAGGTATGTTCATTGTAAATTTGTTGTTGACTTCCATCTTACCGTTCCTCCAATTTTGCAAGGCGTTCAATACCCGCCAGCTTCATCACCTTATATATCTGCGGGGACGCGCCCGTTATATACAGCTGTGCACCCGTTTTCGCAAGGGTTCTGTACCTTCCCATAACAAGACCTATACCTGAGCTGTCCATAAAGCTGACCTCCCCAAAGTCAAGCACCAGCTTTGAGGGCATATTAAGCTCCACCGCATTATCTACCGCCTCCCGCATTTCCTTTGCGGAGTGGTGGTCAAGCTCGCCCGAAAGATAGGCGGTCACCGTATCGCCGACCGTCTTAATTTCTACCGACATTAAATATCACCTCATAATAAAAAATAACAAGCCTTTACCATATATAATAAAGGCTTGTCCTTAAAAAAATTGTCATATTAGGTAGGCTGATTAAAATTTTTATAAAAGCTCATAAGCTTTTCCCTTATTCCGCCCGCGAGATAGAGCGAGCCGAAGACAAAAACGGGGTCGTTATTTGCAAGCACGGCGGCTTTTTCTATCGCCTCATCGTAATTTTCGGCGGTTACCGTCGGGCAGTAAAGCGCCGACGTGTTTGCAAGCTCTGAGGCTTCAAGGGTTCGCGGCATATTTTCAACCGTCACCGCGACCGCTGCTCTGCAAAGCGGGAGGGTTGTTTTAAGCACGGCATTGTAATCCTTATCCTTCATCACTCCGATCAGGGCGGTGACCCTGCCCGTGTATTTTTTTAAAATTTTTGCAAGCTCCCTCGCGCCGTCGGGATTGTGGGCGCCGTCAAGCACGACCAAGGGATTTTTGCATATTATCTCGGCTCTGGCGGGGAAAAATGTGTTTGCAAGCGCCTTTTTTACAATTTCATAAGGTATATTATATCCCGAATTTTCCACCGTTTCGATAACGGTAAGGGCGTTTTCAATCTGGTACTCGCCGCAAAGCGAAATATCGTATTCCTTATTCTTATATATAATACTGCTCCCGCTTACGTCGCATTTAATAACCGAAAGCTTTGATAAATCGGGCGTAACAAGCCGTTTTGAGGTACGCTCTATCACCGAGAGCGCCTCACGCCTTTGACCCGCCGTGGCAACGGTAATCGGGCAATTCTTTATTATACCGCATTTTTCGGCGGCGATTTTTTCCACCGTATCCCCTAAAATGCCTAAATGGTCAAGCCCTATTTCGGTTATGACCGCGGCGGCAACGTTTGTAAGGGTATTTGTCGCGTCAAGTCTGCCGCCCAATCCTGTTTCGGCGATTACAATATCGCATTTATTATCGCTGAAATAGGTAAACGCCGCGGCGGTGATAAATTCAAATTCGGTCATTTCCACGCCCGTGTCAATAACCCTCTGAGAATATTTTGCAATATCGTTTTCGGATATAAATTCCCCGTTTATCTGAATCCGCTCGCGGAAATCAATAACAAAGGGAGAAATAAAAAGCCCCGTTTTAAAGTCCGCCGTTTCAAAAATTTTCGCAAGCATTGCAGATACCGAGCCTTTGCCGTTTGTCCCCGCGATATGAATAGCTTTAAAATTATCCTGCGGATTATTAAGCTTTTTAAGTGCAACGGATATTCTCTCAAGCCCCGCGGGCTTTGAAAATTTACCGAGAGAATGTATATAATTTAAGGTTTCGCCGTAATTCAAAAATTTTACTTCCTTTCCTATATATGTATTGTATTTGAGAAGCTTATCGGCATATAATACTATCGGACAAGGCGGAAAGCCGAAAGATACAGCGCCTGTAAAAAGCGCTCGGTGCTGATAAAAGGTAAGTATGCTGTTGTCCTATAAGTGTGATAATAGCATACTTTTTTAAAATGTCAAGCCATCAGCGGCGAAGCTGTAAAGTTTGTATGTTATCGCACCGAAAAATACCGGCAGGACATTCCGGTATTGAGAGAAAGAGACTGCGCCGAAACAGGTGCAGTCTCTTTTATATTGCCCGATTATAAAAACGCCTGCTTCAGCCGTGCAGAATAGAGCTATACCCGTTCCGTCTTCCCGATTACCACATTATGAAAGAAAATAAAACCGCCGCCGCTCCGAAAAACAGCTTTAATCCTACAACTCTGAACAAAGCATATTCAGCGGAATATTTCCATTGCGAATAGGTACTAAGCTTTCTTTGAAACAGAGAAAATATTACCGAAACCGAAATACAGGCAATAATAATAAGCGAATATTTATCAAAGACCGGATTTTTTAATATCATTCTGATTAAAACGACAATCAGACAGACAACGGAAAACCAGCATTGCTTTACTATATGCCAAATAAGATATTTATTTAAAACATATTTTTCTTTATCGCTGTTCACTGTCGGCTCATAAGTAATCGAGGTATGACAAAACGGACATTCGCTGTCTGCCCTAACCGTCATTTTGCAATTCGGACAAGTTTTCATAAAAATGTTCTCCCCTTATTTGAATGTTAAGTTATTGCGGATGGCATAAATACCTTCCTTACAGCAAGAGATTTAATAGAACATCGTAGGGAACGGATTTATCCGTTCCGCCGTCTAAGCCCTAAAATCCAATATCTAAAATCTACCTGTCCCACTTATTGCAAAGCGCGGTTATCCGGTCGGCGAAGGCGGCGATGTCCTTATTTGCGCCGTGGCGGTATTTTTCTATCACCGAGCCTAAGCGCTTATATGCGGTGAGCAGTCGGTCAAATACGGCAGAGGTTCTTCTCTGCGGCTCCGACTTACCGCCTATTTTTTCACGGTTGCCCCTTTCGGTGCAGATGCCCGTTATCAAATCGTAGGCTGAGGCGTTATAGGGCGCGACCGCCGGAATATTCATAACCTCGGTAATTGTCCTTGCAAATTCGTCGCAGGTTTCGTCCTCGCCGTGGTTTACGAAAATCATTTTGGGCTTTTCCTTAAAGCCGTCAAGCCACGAAAGCAGAATTTTTTTATCGGCGTGACCGCTTATGCCCTCCAGCTTTTCAATATGGGCGTTAACCTTTATGCTCTCGCCGAACAGCCGCACGGTATCCGCCCCCTCAATAAGGCTTCTGCCCAAGGTCCCCTCCGACTGATAGCCGACAAACAGAATCGTGCTGTCCTTGCGCCAGAGATTGTGCTTTAAATGGTGGCGTATGCGTCCCGCCTCGCACATTCCGCTGGCGGAGAGTATTATTTTCGGAGTTTTGTCAATATTTATAGCAACCGAATCATCACTCGTAACCGAAAGCTTAAGCTCAGGGAATTTTATCGGGTTTATCCCGTCCTCTATAAGCCTTCTTGCTTCGGGGTCGTAGTAGTCAAGCATAGAGCCGCTGTAAATCTCGGTCGCCTCCACCGCCAGCGGACTATCAACATAAACGGGAAAACGGTCGTGGCCCTTTATAAGCCCCTTTTCCTTTATAACCCTGAGCAGGTACAAAAGCTCCTGCGTTCTGCCGACGGCAAAGGAGGGTATAACCACATTTCCGCCGCGGTCGAAGGTTTCCTGAATTATTCTTGTCAATTGACCTATGTAGTCGGGGCGCTCGCCGTGCAGGCGGTTGCCGTAGGTGGACTCAATCACAATATAGTCCGCGCTTTCAGGCTGACCCGGGTCATTTATAAGCGGACGGGAGGTGTTGCCTAAATCCCCCGAAAAGACAATGCGCTCGGTCTTACCGTTCTCGGTTACCGTAACGGTTATGCTCGCGGAGCCTAAAAGATGTCCCGCGTCGGTGAATTTTATGCTTATCCCGTCACAGAGGTTATATTCCGTCTCATAATCGCAGGAAACAAACTGCTTTAAAGCCTTAGCGGCGTCCTCGGCGGTGTAAAGCGGAACATAAGGCGCCGTGCCCGCGCGCTTTGCCTTGCGGTTGCGCCAGCCCGCCTCAAACTCCTGAATGTGCGCCGAATCAAGCAGCATTATCCCGCAAAGCTTAGCTGTCGCGGCGGTGGTATATATATGACCCGTAAAGCCGCCGGACGTCAGCGCGGGTATCTTGCCCGAGTGGTCGATATGCGCGTGGGTAAGCAGCAAAAAATCCACCTGACCGGGCAACACAGGCAGCTCGGCGTTTTCATAAATATCCCGTCCCTGCTCCATTCCGCAGTCTATCATTATCGTTTTGCCGCAGGCTTCAAGCAGAGTGCAGGAGCCCGTAACCTCGTGCGCGGCGCCGTAAAACATAATTTTCATAACAGCACGACCTTTCTTACATATTTTCATTATATAATTTTGATATAAATTATTCAATAAGCAAATTGAAATTTACCGTCTTATTTTTACCGTTTATTGAATTTTGCGTTTTTTTAGCTGTATACAATAAATTTTATCGGTAACCATACCTTAAAGATTATTTAATATTTTTTTAAAAAAAGTCTTTTTGTGTCGAATGTTTTGTGTTATTATATATGTGTGATACCCAAAAGGGAAATTTTGCATTACTCAACGGAGGGCTTTTCAATGGCAAGTATCGATTTCAAGCACACACCCTACGGCGACCTTGCGCTCATAAGTATGCGCGGCTGTGAGGACATCGCTTCTCAGGTGGACTACTACCTGAAGCAATGGCGTAACATTCCCGAGGACGAATCCTTTGTGGTTGCCGCGAACTGTCCGCGCTTCGGCACAGGCGAGGCAAAGGCGGTATTGAAGCACACGGCGCGCGGTCTTGACGCTTATATTATCTGCGACTGCTTTAACTACAGCGTGACCTACAAGATGTACGGACAAACCGTTCCTATGAGTCCCGACGACCATTATCAGGACTTAAAGCGCGTTATCGCGGCATTAGGCGGCAAGGCGAGAAGAATCACCGTTATTATGCCTATGCTTTACGAGGGAAGACAGCACAGAAGAACCGCACGCGAGTCTATGGACTGCGCTATGGCGCTTCAGGAGCTGGTCAATATGGGCGTCAAGAACATCATCACCTTTGACGCGCACGACCCAAGGGTTAACAACGCTATCCCGCTTGACGGCTTTGACAATGTTCAGGCGGCTTATCAGATGATTAAGGCTCTCCTTAAAACCGTGCCTGATATCAAGCTTGACCGCGACCACACAATGATTGTTTCCCCCGACGAGGGCGGAATGGGCCGCTGTATTTATTACTCCTCCGTTTTAGGGCTGGAGCTCGGTATGTTCTACAAGCGCCGCAACTATTCTGTGATAGTAAACGGCAGAAACCCGATTGAAGCCCACGAATTTTTGGGCAATGACATTACGGGCAAGGATTTAATTCTTGTTGACGATATGATTTCCTCTGGCGAGTCTATGCTTGACATTGCGGCTAAGCTTAAGGAAAAGGGCGCGGGCAGAATCTTTATCTTCTCCACCTTCGGTCTCTTTGTTGAGGGGCTTGACAAGTTCGACGAATATTACAAGCAGGGCAAAATTGATAAGATTTTCACCACCAACCTTATCTATCAATCCCCCGAGCTTTTGTCCCGCGAATGGTATTGCAGTGTAAATATGTCGAAATATATTGCGTTGCTTGTGGATACCCTTAACTGCGATAATTCAATAAGCAGTCTGTTAGACCCCGTTGACCGCATTAAGAAAATTGTCGCTAAGTACGAGACTAGACGTTAGACGTTAGATTTTAGACGCTAGATACCAGACACGGGCGGTCAAGGATGCCCGCCCCTACGAAATAAATTCACCTCCCTTGTAAAAGGGAGGCTTTTTATTCCATTATATAAGCAAAGCAGAGGTTGTCAAGCGACACGGGACTGCCTACGCACATAGCGGTGTAGCTGAACTCCGCAGCCTCCGCTTCGTCAACCGAAAGCTCCGCAAAGCCGCCCAAAGGAAGGGCGGTTTTGCCCGTTTCTCCCCTTGTCACGGCGTTAAATCGCTGAAAACCGAGCCTTTCATAAAAGCCTGTAAGCCTGTCGTTTTGTGGCTTTAAAAAAATCGGCTTTTCCTCTTTTATCAATTCTCTTATAAGCCGGGACATATATCCCCTGCCGCGGTACTCCTTTTTTGTAGCCGCGGCGTAGAGATAATAAGCGTCAAGCTCTTCCCCGCAACCGATGATTTTACAAGGCAGTGCAAAAAGCATAGCGGCGGTTTCTTCGCCGCACGAAACGGAACGCAGATATTCGCCGCACAGCGAGAACAGGCGATTTTCAAACTCGCCGTCGTCACCGAACGCCTCGCGGTAAATTTCACGTAAAGCCTTATTATTCATCAGTCTCCCTTTTTTCTGCACGAATACTTTTTAAGCAGTATGGCGGGTCTGTAGGAAAGCTTTGCGCGCCTTAGTCCCTCAAGCCCCATATCGTCCTCGCGGTTGATATATTTATAGCCGTCCAGCGTGCGGGCAAACTCACGGTTTATCACGGCGTAGCCCTCGGCATAATCGGAAAGCGCCTTTTCGATATGAATATCGAAAATATCACCGCTTATCTGCGAACCCAAGGTAAAGGCGACAACCCCGCCGTCTGCATAAACCGCGCCGCCCCTTACATTTAAAAGCTCCATATTGTCAAGCACGGTTTCCACACCGCGCCTTTCACAGCGCAGATATTTGTCCTCCCTGTCGGCGTTTTCCTTATACCATTTTTCGGCGCAGAGCTTAACGTCGCCGATATTTTCGGGCGTTATAGGTCTATAAAACCAATCGTGCTTCTTTGAAAAGGCGCTTATGTGGTTGCGCTTGCCGTGGTATTTTTTGCCCGAAAGCTCGGCAAGGTCGCTTCTTAAATAAATATAGTCGAAGGCGTCGCGATTTTCCTCAAAGACATATTTATCCCCGAAATGCGCCTTAAAATTGTCAAGCCTTTTGCCCTCCTGCACCCAAAAATCGGGATATTCCTCTCCGCTGTATTCCCTTATAAGCTCGATTCCTCTGAGAAAATCATTCCCGAAGGGCAGACGGTAGGAGCTGTCCTCCCCTTTTCCCGATTTGATTATGAGCTGTCCGTCCTCCTCTGCCCACATATTATTGTAGGCGCTCTGCCATATAAGCAGATTTACAAAGGCGCTTTCACAGGAAATCTCCCCCGAAAAGCCGATATACCTCTTAAATATTTCAATATCCTCTATTTCGGTTTTCTTGAATTTTAACATATTAGCACCATTTAGACATTAGATATTAGACATTAGATGTTAGATACAGGCGTCCCCGACTGTCCGTTTTGAAATAAAAATATTTTACTCGCTCTGCGAAGACTGGGCTGAAGAATTCGAAGAAGCAGAGGACAAAGCCTCTGAAGATGATGAAGACTCGCTTTCCTGCTGTTTCTTTTCCTCTTCCTTTTTGACCTCGTCTACCGTGCCGAGCGCGGTGCCGCCGTGTTCTGTGCAGTAGCCCGGCGTATTGCTCTTTTTATACCAGCCTATAGCCTTTGAGGGACAGGAGGAGGTTGCAAGATTTCCGCTTTTGGTGCAGTAATAGCGCTCGGTCGCATAGCCGCTGTCCTGAAATTCCTTTGCCTCTAACCCCGAATGAATTTTAGACATAACCGCTCCCCACATTTTAAGCGCGATCGTGCTGTTAGGAATGTTCTGCTGTTGGTCGTAGCCGCACCAGCAGGAGGCAACGTAATACGGCGAGCCGCCCACAAACCACAGGTCGTTTGAGTTGTTGGAGGTGCCCGTTTTGGCGTAAATCTTCATATTCTTGATATATCCCGCGGCACCCTTGCCCGTTCCGCTCCCGCCGTAAACGACCGTCTGCAAAAGATGGTTCATAACCGTCGCGGTGTCCTCGCTTACAGCCACGGTGGGCGCGTCGTTATATTCAAGCACCGTTTCGCCGTGCTGGTCGGTCACCTTTGTATACAGGGTCGGAGCATGGTACTGCCCTAAGTTACCGAAAATCGCATAAGCAGCGGCGGATTCAAGGGTAGTAATACCGCCGTTTGTTCCGCCCATTCCGAGAGGAGCTAAGTTGACATCCTCCCCCGTAAGGGTGGTTATTCCGAGGGTTTTGGTAAGAAAATCATACGAGGTCTGGGTACCCATTTTATTTACAAGGTAAACCGGAATGGTGTTGACCGAGCGCTCCAGCGCGTACTGCACCGTAATATTTCCCCAATACGATTTGTACCAGTTAACGGGCGTCCAGCCGTTATAATTGGTCTTTGTGTCGTTTACAATACTTGAATAGTGAATTAAATCCTGCTCTATTGCGGGGGCGTACGCCGCGATGGGCTTCATTGTAGAACCGGGCTGGCGCTTAGCGTCGGTCGCGCGGTTTAATATAAGGTTGCCCGTCTTTTCGCCTATTCCGCCCACCAGCCCCTTAACGTGGCCGCTATAGTCCATTACCGTCATAGAGCCCTGGAGGGTACTGCCGTCCTTGCCCTTTATGCCGTAGGTTTTGGAATCGGTAAATACCTCCTCAAGCGTCGACTGCACCTTGGTATCCATAGTGGCGTAAATCTTATAGCCGTTGCTGTAAAACATATTTTTAGCGCGCTTGTCCTCATAGCCGTACTTTTCGCACAAATCGCTTACCACCTGAAGAATAAGCGCGTCCACAAAGTAGGAGTTTGTTTCAGCCTCGTTAAGCTCCTCCTTTGAGGCAATGATTTTAATTTCCTCTGTTTTAGCCGCCTCATACTCTTCTTTAGTAATATAGCCCTGATCGTACATCTCGTAAAGCACGGTGTTGCGGCGCTTTAAATTTGACTCGGGATTGTCGTCAGGCGAGTAATAGGTCGGGCTTTTGGTAATCGCGGCAAGGCAGGCGCATTCGGTAAGGGTTAAATCCTTAACGCTCTTGCCGAAATAATAGTTAGCCGCCACCTCCACGCCGTAGGTGCCGTGACCCATAGCTATTGTGTTCAGATAGCACTCAATTATCGTATCCTTTGCATAGTGGGTTTCAAAATACCTCGCCCTCATAATCTCGCGGATTTTACGGCTGGGCCTTTGCGAGGTATCCCCCGTCAGGTTTTTAACCAGCTGTTGGGTGATGGTAGAGCCGCCCTGATTCGTGTCGTAAAAATGCAAAAACATATTTGCAAAGGCGCTGAAGGTGCGCTTCCAGTCCACGCCATTATGCTCAAAGAAACGCTTGTCCTCAATAGCGACAAAGGCATTGACCAAATTCTGCGGTATACCCTCATAGGTCTCGTCCTTAGCTTCTGCCTTTTGTCTGTCATACGATACCCAGATACGGTTAAACTCGCCGTGCAGACGCTGGTATTCGGTGTAATTGCCGCTCCCGTCGTCCAAATATATGGTAGTGGTGAAATTGAGCTTAAGGTCGTCAAGGT
>JBJEOD010000184.1:0-2212 GCA_051880535.1 Acutalibacteraceae bacterium
GCCTTAGTGTGTCAAGGTCATAGGTTATTCCCAGGTCTCCCCTCCGCTTGTTCTTCTCAATCGCGTCGGCGTTAATGACTATCACTATCTCTGCGTCGTCTTTAAGCTGTAAAAGCATTTTTACCTTTGCGTCGGGCGCAAAGCCGGGCAGCACCCGCGCCGCGTGATAATCGTCGAACAGCTTGCCTCCGAACTCTAAATACAGCTTACCGCCGAACATAGCGATTCTGTCCCGTATGTTGCCTGATTGCAGCTTAATATACTTCTCATTGTCAAACCCGATTTTTTTCATTTTCCTATCTCCGTTTTATCAGTTTCTTTAGTCCAAAGCTCCGCCTTTTTTAAAAATTCCTCATAGCTGAGCATATTATTTAATACGTCAAGCATTGCCGAGGGCGAGAGCGTCTCGGGAAGCTCCAAAAGCCTTAAAAAGCTTTTTCGCTTATCCGCGCTGTTCTCCCGTCCCGAAAGTCCGAAAGCGTACATATCCGTTTTGGTTATTTTTCGGCGGTTATCCTCCTTAACCGAAAAAACTCCGCTTCTTTCAAGAGCCGCCCTGATTATCTCGGGTTTCATTCCCTCTACGCCTATAAGCCCCGATTTTGAGGGCTTTGCCTTTCTTTTCTCCTTGCCGCGAAGCTCGGGAACGTAGACGTTTATAATCTCGCTGTCCGAAATTATCTTTTTAAGATACGAACGTATCACCGCTCCGGCGGAGTCCGAATCGGTCATAATTATCACGCCGTTTTTTTGGGCTAAGCGCCTTATTAATGCGCACTTTTCGCGGTTTTTGAATATCCCGAAGCCGTCGGTAGTTATTATCAGCGCGTCCACAACGTTGCCAAGGGCGATTTTATCGTATTTTCCCTCGACAATCACAGGTCTGTCAAGCCTTATCAACCGCCTCACCCTTTGCAATAATATAAATGAGTCTTATAACAAGCTGTTCAAGTATAATCCGCTCATTCGCGCCGAAGGATTTTAACTGCCTGTCGGCGTCAAGCAAAGCTTCAAAGCTCAAAGACAGCCTTTTAAAATCGAACAGTCTTAGATTCTGAGCCGCCCTGTCAAGCAAAAACTCCCTACCCTTATAGCCGAAGAGCTCCGACAGCTCCTTTTTATCTCCACCGCCCTTTTTTAAGGCGTAAAGGCGGTACATATCGACATACGGCGAGGAGACCGCATACAAAATCATCATCGGTTCAAACCGCATAAAAAACAGCTCGTCCAGCGTTTTAAGCGCTTCCCCCGACTGCCGCGCGAAAATCTGTTTTGAGAGATTGTAAACCGACGCCTCGGGAGTTTTGGTACATACATAGTCTACCGTTGCCTTGGTTATTTCACCTCCCGGCAAATAACAGCAGAGCTTTTCAAGCTCGTTTACAAGGGTATTAATATCCTCCCCCGCGCTTTCAACCAGATACCGCGCCGCCGCAGGCTCCATTTTACAGCCCCGCTTCGCCGCGCCGTCGGTAAGCATTTTAACAAGCTCGGGCGCGCGTCTGTGATTAAGCTGAACCGCCGCTCCGCCGCATTTTTCCGCGGCTGAAACAAGCTTTTTGAATTTCGCGCTTTTTTTGGAGTCTATCTCCATACTGTCGAACCATATTATAAAAAGCGAGGTCTCACAGTTCTCCTCCGCAAGGCTTAAAAGCTTATCAAAATCCGTTTTTGAGCAATGCTCGAAATCGTAATCACAGAGTATAACACACTTTTTATCCGCAAGCATCGGCAGACTTAAAACCGCGTCATAGACCTCCTGCAAATCGCAATCAGCGCCGAAACGGTGATAGTTAAAAACGTCGTCCTTATCCGCAGTCATTTTTGTAAGCTTTTCAACATACATTTTTTTAAGCCAGCCGTCGTCCCCGAATAATATAAAAATCGGCGCAAGGCTTTCAGATTTTATCCGCGCCTTAAACGCATCCTCGTTAATCACAGGCATTTAAGCCTTCCCCGCCCTCTCTGATAATCTGCGCATTTCTTTTAATTTTAACATATCTCGTTTTCTTTTACAAGCAAATAAAACGAATATTACTGAAAAAAGCAGAAAAAGCGACAATATAAAAGCATATCTTCCGAGTCTGACAACCGAAAACGGCATAGAGCCGAACAAATTTATTATATAATCGGTATATTTTACGGCAAGGAAAGCCGCAGTAAAGAAAATCTGCGCCGCAAGGGGTATTATGGGATAAAAACAAAAGCCAAC
>JBJEOD010000185.1:0-10291 GCA_051880535.1 Acutalibacteraceae bacterium
CAAAAACAAGGCATTTTTTGCCCCGCGTATGCTCAAAAATATAGCCGAAACCGGGGTCGGAGTTTTCGGGCGCGGTGTCGGTTTTCATATCAAGCGCGGGCAGGGCGGGGGCGTTTTGGTCCTCGCCCGATTCCGCGCCCACGGTGGTGAAAAAATGCTCCATTGAAAGCCGCCATTTTATTCCCTTTGCTTCGATTTTGGGGATAACCGTGCCCTTGCCTGTACCCGCCGCCAAAAATTCCCCTGTACCTACAGGGTCGCCTATCGTTGCGGAAAGCCCTATTCTGCGCGGGTTTACTCCCGCTAAGCGGGACAGCCTTTCAATAAGGCAAAGGGTCTGCCCGCCGCGGTCGCCCCGCATAAGGGAGTGTACCTCGTCTATTACGATAAACCGCAAATCCCCGAAAAGCTTTGGAATAAAGGCGTGCTTGCGAAGTAACAGCGCCTCTAAGGACTCGGGGGTTATCTGCAAAATGCCCGACGGATTTTTCAAAAGCTTCTGCTTGTGGGACTGCGAAACGTCCCCGTGCCAATGCCAGACGGGTATTTCTGCTTCGGCGCAAAGGTCGTTAAGGCGCAAAAACTGGTCGTTTATAAGGGCTTTAAGCGGTCCTATGTATAACGCTCCCACAGAGCTTGGCGGGTCTTCGGAAAAAAGGGTGATAATGGGGAAGAACGCCGCCTCGGTCTTGCCCGACGCGGTGGAGGCACAAAGCAGTACATTCTTATCGGTATTGAAAATCGCGTCCCCCGCCGCGACCTGTATAGCCCTTAAGGACTCCCAGCCGTTGCGGTAGATATAATCCTGCACGAAAGGTGCGTATCGGTTAAAAATATCCATCTTTAAATCTCAAACTCGGCAAATTCCTCGCTTATCTCCGCGCTTTCGGTCGGTGCGGAAAAGCCGAACTCACCCGAGCTTAAAAGCTCCTTTACATTAATATCGGGGTTCTGATAAATTATGTTCAAAAGCTCAATAAAGTCGCGTATCACCTCGCGCGGGGTTATTGCCTTGTCCGCGCCTATTCTTGAAAACTCGGTTTTAATAAAGGTGATGTAATCCTCCTCGCAAAGTCTTGGGGAATAGTCGAAAAGCTGTGCGTGTATATCGGCAAGCTTTTCGGTAAGCACCAGCATTTCCTCATAGGTAAGGGGCGAAAGCTTTATCACGGGGGCTAACATATCCTTTACCTCCCCCTTGCCGAACCGCCCCTCGGTAAGGCGGGATTTAAGCGCCTCATAGCTGTAAACCCCGCGCCGGGTGTCCTCCACGCACTGGGGCGTGCCGCTCATTATAATGCCTAAATACTGCGCCTTGCCCTGCAGGGTGTCATTATACATTGTAAGTATTTTTTCGTAATTGTACTGCCTTGTTATGCTGTGGGGGATTTTGTAGATGTTCACAAGCTCATCTATAAGTATAAGCAGTCCGCCGTAGCCCGCCTTTTTAAGGAAAACCGCGAAAAGCTTTATATATTCGTACCAGTCGTCATCTGTGATAATTATATTGACCCCTAATTCCGCCTTTGCCTCGGTCTTGGTGGCGTACTCGCCGCGGAACCACTTTACAACCTTTGCCTTAAGTCCGTCGTCGCACTCGGTGTACGCCCTGTAATAAAGGGTGAGAAGCCGCGCAAAGTCAAAGCCGTGCACCATCTCGTTAAGGGAGGAAATAACCTCCGAAATCTTCCTTTCGGTTGCCGTCTTTAGTCTCGGGTCCTCAAAGGGGAGGTCGCTTTCGTTCATCGCCTCGGTCTGAACGCCGCTAATCCAGCGGTCGAGAATAAGGGTAAGCGCGCCGCCCTCGGGTCGGGTTTTGACCGAAAGATTGCGGATTAGCTCCTTATAGGTGGCAAGCCCCTGACCCTTTGTGCCCTGCAGCCGCCGCTCGGGCGATAAATCCGCGTCGGCGACGGCAAGCCCCTTATCCATAGCGTAATTGCGGACGGTCTGTAAAAGAAAGCTCTTGCCGCTGCCGTACTTGCCCACAATAAAGCGGAAGGACGCGCCGCCCTCCTCGATTATGCCTATATCGTGCAGAAAGGCGTCGATTTCGGTCTCTCTGCCTACGGTTATATAGGGCAGACCTATCCTCGGAACAACCCCGCCTTTAAGGGAGTTTATTATCGCCGAGGCGATTCGTTTGGGTATTTTCATAGGTTAAACATTCCTTTCAGCTCGTTCTCGTAGTCCTCGATTATTATCGGCGTATCGCCGTCAAAATCAATAACGGTGTCGCCGAAATCGTCAAACAAGGTTTCGTTTATTTCTTCAACCGCGACCGATAGCATTACGCCGCTTTTTCTTGCAACCGTCTCGGCATTTTCGCCCCTTATAATTGCGATTAATATTTCTTTAAGCGGCGGTCTTAATATACCGCTGTTGCTCGGCTCTTCCTTAGCGGGCGGCTCGGGAGCGGGGAGGTCTTCGGGCTCTTCCTCCACAATAAGCTTGTCCCTTGTTACTTCCGCCGTGTCGCGTATGCCCTGTAATTTTGAGGTATCTATGCTTATAACGGGCTTTTCGCGCTCAATTTTGTCCTTGTACTGCGCATTTACCGCGTTTTTTATAAGCTGTTCAAAGTCGGCGGAAACCTCCGCCTTTTTAAGGGGGGATTTATAGCCGTATCTAAGCCGCAGATAATAATCGGTTGTTTTAAGCAGAGCACCGATTTTGCCCGCCTTGTCCTTAACGGGGAAAAACCGCGTAACGGTCCATTCGCCGTTTTTACAGCTGTAGCTGAATATATCGTTAACCTTATATTTGCAGTCAGGGTGGGGGCGCTTTTCAAAAAAGACCGCCGAGCGAAACATAAAATACCTTTCCCTTACGGGCTTTGCAAAAAGACGGATAAAAATATCACCGCCTGTCCTGCCGTCATAGTAGTCGGCAAGGGAGCAGAAAAGCCTGTAAACCGTTTCGGCGGTCTCGTCAGGGTGCTTTTTATAAAACGACGAATTTTTAAGGCAGTAGGAGGAAAAGCAGTCAAGCGCGGCGAGCACGCTTTGGGGAGCTTCGCTTTTGTAGTTCATAAGGCAGAGAAGCGCGCTGTCATTTTTAAGCCCGTAAAGGCTTTCGGTAAGGCTTGCAGGCAATTCGTAATACGCCGCAAAGTCGGTAATCCAGCGGTCGGTATAGGGCTTTATCCGCATATCAAGGGGAGCGTATTTTTCACAAAAGTCCTTAAGCCTTAAAAACCCCTCCTCGGGCGAGGGAACGCCGATAAGATTAATGAGCTCATAAATATAAACAAAGGCATAGGAAAGGGAGGTTGCCTTTATTTCGCCCTGCCGCACGGCTGTGCGCCACGAAAAATAACTCCTTAACTGTGGTATGCTCATATCGCGGTAGGTCGGGAAATGGCGGGTACAGCTTACAGGGCGGTCAAAGCAGTCCTCAAATTTTTCCATAAATTTTCCCTGCTTACAAAAAATCTGCGCCGAGGGCATAAAAAGCCCGTCCCGTGAAGAAATCATCCTTTGCATTTTGCCGTATTCGGGAGGGGTGTAGCTTTTCATCTGCGAAGCGGTGAAAATAAGCGGCTCGTCACGGTAAATTTTGCTTTCGCTGAGTTTTTTATCCGATAATACGTTTTTAATTATTTCTTCCGCCTTGCCCATATTTTCACCGCCCTTTATATATACTCCCATTATAACAAACTTCCCGCCGTTAATCAACTAAAAAAGAACATTTGTGCGTTGATATTAAAAAATTTGCGTAAAAAGGGGGTTGACAAATCGGTCTACATAGTGTAGACTGTAATCGGACGACAATATGTAGACCAAGGAGGAAAACAATATGCGCGACTGTCAGATGGGGGCGGTTGAAGCCCGCTTTGCCGATATTATCTGGGAAAACGAGCCTATATCCTCAACAGAGCTTGCAAAGCAGAGCGAGGAAATGTTAGGCTGGAAAAAATCCACGACCTATACTGTTTTAAAAAGACTTTGCGGTAAGGGTATTTTTGTGAATAACGGCGGGACGGTTACCTCGCTGGTTTCAAGGGAGGAATTTTACTCGCTTAAGAGCGAAAGGTTTGTGGAGGATGCCTTTAACGGCTCTCTGCCAGCATTTCTTGCCGCCTTTACCGCGCGCAAGGGCTTGACCGACAAGGAAATAGCCGAGCTGCGCCGTATGATAGACGAATACGGGGAGGGTAAATAATGGAAGCCCTGTTTTTAAAGCTTTTTAATATGAGCGTTACCGCAAGCTGGATAGTGCTTGCGGTTATAATACTCCGGCCTTTGCTTAAAAAAGCTCCCAAGGCAGTTACGGTGTTTTTGTGGGGGCTTGTGGGAATAAGGCTTATTTTCCCCATTTCTTTTGAGAGCGTTTTAAGTCTTATTCCGAGCGGCGAAATTCTGCCGAGCGATATTCTGACAACTAAAACACCTGCCATAGACAGCGGAATATCCTATTTTAATCAGGCTGTTAATCCTGTTATAAATAATTCGCTTGCCCCCGTTGTGGGAGACAGCGTAAACCCTATGCAGGTTGTAGCTTTCATTGCGGCGGTAATTTGGATTATCGGCATTGCCGCTATGCTTATTTATGCCGTGATAAGCTATATCCGCATTTACAGAAAGGTTCGCGAGGGCGTGCGGCAGGAGGGAAACATTTATATATGCGACAGAATTTCCGCTCCATTTATATTAGGCGTGTTCCGCCCGAAAATTTATCTTCCGTCAGCCATAGACAGGCAGGACGCGGAGTATGTTATTGCCCACGAAAGGGCGCACCTTAAACGCCGCGACCACCTAATAAAGCCCTTCGGATTTTTGTTGCTTACGGTATATTGGTTCAATCCCGTTATCTGGATAGCCTACATTCTGCTTTGCAGGGATATTGAGCTTGCCTGCGACGAAAGGGTTATAAAACAGCTCGGCGAGCAGGCTAAAAAGCCCTATTCAAGCGCGCTTATCAACTGCAGTATGCCAAGAAGATCCGTAGCCGCCTGTCCCTTGGCTTTCGGGGAGGTAGGGGTTAAAAGCAGGATAAAGTCGGTGCTTAACTACAAAAAGCCCGCCTTTTGGATTATCGCCGCCGCACTCGCTTTGTGCGTAATATTGCCGGTTGCTTTTCTTACTAATCCGATTTCCGCAACGTTGGACAATATTATTAACGAAAAAAATTACATAATTGCCTCGCAGGAAAAATATAACGTCATCCTTACCGTTCCGAAATCCGTGATAAATGAAAGCGCCTACACCGAAAAAGGGCAAAAATTCAAAAAGAACGAGGCGCCTGTATTCGAAACCAACACCACAACGGTGTATCTTAAAAAAATTATGCTTTCAAACAGTAGCAATAATGAGCTGTTTTTGATCTTCGACTGCTCTTACGGGAGCATAGACAAAAATAACAGTGTTCTTATTCCCTATACAAAAATAAAAAACGGCACAAATTCCTGCGTCGGTTTAAACAGCGGTGACATAGCAAAAGAAAACGTGAGCGTCTGGTCAAGCGGTCCTGATGAACAGTTTGGATTTTCGGTGGCTAAAGAGACACTTAAAAACTCCCCTGAAGACATTAAAATATATGCTTTTTTAAATAAGCTTACATATGCGAAGAAAGGCGAAGTAAGCCCCGACAGTTTCGGCATTTCCGGTTCTGTGATAAGCGCGGAATGCGATGATATAGAATATGAGTATTTATCAGGTTCAATCCGAGGCGACTTTCCGCACATCTCGGTTAGGTGGACAAATAAAACCGACGATGTATTGTGCTTCGGCGATGAATTTACGTTATATAAGGACGGTAAAATTTGCGAGCGGGAGGAAAACACGGGCTTTAATCTGCTTTTGCACGTTGTAGACAGCGGCGAAAGCGAGGAGGAGGTCTATAATCTTTCCGCCTATAATTTGGAAAGCGGAAATTACCGTCTCGAAAAGCAGTTTTATTTAAAGAGCAACCCCGATAAAAAATACCGCGCGTTTATTGATTTCTCGGTTGATAAAACCTATTCCTTTCTCGGAAAAAATTATCAGGGCGAAAAGATAGTATATGAAAACGGTTTATACTCGTTTGTTCTTTCGGACAATGATATCCCGCAGTTTTTTATCTCTGACGAGGATTTCAGCCTTTCAACCACCGATTATCCCGAGTCTGCCTTTACAAGCAGCTGGTACAAAATAGGCGGCTTGCAGAAAATCGAATTAAAAAGCTCGAATTTTGATGATTTGTTTGAAGCTGCGGTGTGGAAACACGGTTATTCGGCAAAGAGCCTGCGCAAAAACAACCTTAACGCCTTTTCGGCGTTTGATTTAAGCGGAAGAATGTATTATCTGCTTGAGCAGATAAACGGCGATATTTTTATTGCAATGGGTTACACCGAAACAAACTCGTTCCGCTGGATTTTTAAAATGCGGGAAGCCGACTGAATTAAGTTTTAAATTGACTAATATTTTTATCTATGCTATAATTTAAGCATGAACGACTTGAATTTTATTATAGCAAAAAATCTAACCGAGCTTCGCAAAAAGAACGGACTTACCCAGGCAGAGCTTGCCGAAAAGCTTAATTACTCCGATAAGGCGGTGTCAAAGTGGGAAAAGGGCGAATCTTTGCCCGGCATTGAGGTGCTTTATAAATTAAGCGAGCTTTACGGGGTCAGTCTTGATTATATCGCGGGCAGGGAAACCGCTATGCCTGTCTTCCCGCCCTCCGCTAAAAATAAGTACAACATAATCACCCTTTTATCGGTGATCGCCGTCTGGCTTATTGCAACGGTTATATATATTTTCTGCAACATTTTTTCAGGGCTTAAGCCGTGGATGGCGTTTTGCTGGGCGGTGCCCGTCTCCCTTATTGTGACTGTTGTTTTTGATGTTATCTGGCACAGGAAAAGGCTGTTTTTCCTTATTGTGTCGGCGCTTATGTGGTCTTTGCTTCTGTGCTTTTGCTTGCAGTTCCTGCATTATAATATCTGGATAATTCTGGGCATAGGTGTTCCGCTTCAGGCGGCGGCGCTGCTCTGGTGGCGGCTTGTTAAGTAGGGAGGGCTTTTTACGGTTAAATTAGGCAACGACTGGGACGAAATACTGGCGGACGAGTGGGCAAAGCCCTATTACAGACAGCTTCACGAATTTTTGAAGAGCGAATACTCCTCTCGGCGTATTTATCCCGATATGTACGATATTTTCAACGCCCTTAAATACACATCCTTTTCGGATACAAGGGCGGTTATAATAGGTCAGGACCCCTATCACGGGGCGGGTCAGGCGCACGGGCTTTGCTTTTCGGTAAAAAAGGGAGTTCCCCTGCCGCCCTCGCTTGTTAATATCTATAAGGAGATAAGCGAGGATTTGGGTGTAACAATGCCCGCCCACGGCGAGCTTACGGGCTGGGCAAAGCAGGGCGTGTTGCTGCTTAACACGGTGCTTACGGTAAGGGAGGGTCAGCCCAACAGCCATAAGGACAAGGGCTGGGAAATATTCACCGACCGCGTGATTTCCGAGCTTAACAAAAAGGAACAGCCTGTTGTTTTTCTGCTTTGGGGCGCTAACGCCGAAAGAAAGGCGGGAGTAATCACCAATCCCGCACATTATAAGCTGAGCACCTCCCACCCAAGTCCCCTATCGGCTTACAGGGGCTTTCTGGGCTGCCGTCATTTCTCAAAAACCAACGCGATTCTCGAACAGAACGGCTTAGAAAAAATCAGGTGGGATTATTTGTAAATTAACGGTTAATTTTTAAAAATAGTGTTGACAAATTATGACTAATTATGTTAAAATAGGGCAGAGCAAAAGGAGGTATAAAGAAAATGAAATCCACAGGAATGGTAAGAGCGGTAGATAAAATGGGTCGTGTTGTAATCCCCAAGGAAATCCGCAGGCAGTTAAAGGTCGAAAACGATGTTGACAGCTTTGAAATTTATATGGACGGCGACAAGGTTGTCCTTAAAAAGTATCAGCCCACCTGCATTTTCTGCGATTCTCTGGCAGACAGCGTTGAGTACGAGGGCTACAACGTTTGCACAAGCTGTATTGAAAGGCTTAATAAGCTTAAGGATAAGGCTGAATAGCTTATAAACAAAAACATCGGCGGGGGAGATTTAGCCCCTGCCGTTTTTTTATTCGTCTTGATTTTCTTTACAGTCGGGTATATACCCTTCAAAGGCTGAATAGCTGTCCCCGAAAACACACAGCTTATTCAGGAGTCTTTGATTTGAAAATAAACAGCTTACTTGCAATATAGTTCAAAACAATTACTATAATGTTTGTAATAAGCTTCATAAGTGTTCCGTTAATGCCGAGTATATCTACAAACAGGTACATCATAATAACCTCAATGACACCTGTGCCTATTCGGCAGATTGTAAAATCAACAGCTTCCTTTAAGACGGTTTTGGGTTGCAGACTTTTACTTTCAAAAACAAATAATTTATTTGTGATAAAGGCAAATGCCACTGCAAAAATCCAAGCAATAACCGTGGAGGGGACGTTTGCAATGTCTAAAACCGTATACGAAAGATGATAAACCGCAATATTAACTAAGGTGGTAAGCATCCCGAAAAAAGCATAGGATATAAGTGATTTGTGTTTTTTAAAAAGTTTAATCACGGTATTCAAAACCCATCATCATTCCTTACTGAAATATGAAATAATATAAATCAAGAAGGGGTGGCCGCAAGTCATTTTACTCACTTGCGGCCACCCTTTGAATTTTATTACATATTGTTCTGGATATATTCAACAACGTCGCCGATTGTTTTAAGATTTTCGATTTCCTCGTCGGGAATCTCGACCTCGAACTCGTCCTCAATGGACATAAGCAGCTCCACAACGTCAAGGCTGTCCGCCCCTAAATCGTCGGCAATGTTGGTTTCCATCGTCATCTCGTCGGCGTCCGCCTCAAGCTGTTCGGCAAGTATTTCTTTGATTTTTTCAAATACCATAATTATTTCCTCCTGAAAATTAACCCAAATAAGCCCGGACTGAGCGCGGGCTTAAAAATCCTGATAAACAAATAATATGTTGTAATCGAGCGTTTGTCAATAGATTTTTTATGCTTTTTTTAAAAAAGCTTTGTTATTGTTAAAAATTGTTGCAAAATACCCCGACTTGTTTTATAATATTCTTATTGCTACGTAATTATGAAAGTATAGGATATGAAAGGTGGGACGCGGAGCGTTTTTACGCTCCCCCGATATGGCAAAAGAAAAGCTTGTAAAGTCAATAACCTCTATGGACGAGGATTTCGCTAAATGGTACACCGACGTTGTGCTTAAGGCGGATTTAATCGATTATTCCTCGGTTAAGGGCTGTATGATTATCCGCCCCTACGGCTACGCGATTTGGGAGAATATTCAGCATATTGTGGACGGTATGTTCAAGGAAACGGGTCACGAAAACGTTTATATGCCCATGTTTATTCCCGAGAGCCTGCTTCAAAAGGAAAAGGATCACGTCGAGGGCTTTGCGCCCGAGGTTGCCTGGGTCACCCACGGCGGCGAGGAGGAGCTTGAAGAGCGGCTTTGCGTACGGCCCACCTCCGAAACCCTTTTCTGCGACCACTTTAAGAATATAGTTCATTCCTACCGCGACCTGCCTAAGCTTTACAACCAATGGTGCAGCGTTGTGCGCTGGGAGAAGACCACACGCCCATTCCTCCGCTCCCGCGAGTTTTTATGGCAGGAGGGTCACACCCTTCACGCCACCGCCGAGGAGGCTAAGGCGGAAACGGTGCAGATGCTCAACATCTACGCCCGTTTTGCCGAGGAATATTTGTGCATACCCGTAATCAAGGGCGAAAAGACCGAAAAGGAACGCTTTGCGGGCGCTGAGGCGACCTATACGATAGAGGCGTTAATGCACGACGGCAAGGCGCTCCAGAGCGGCACCTCCCACTATTTCGGTGACGGCTTTGCAAAGGCGTTTGAGATTGAATATACCGATAAAAACAACAACCCCGTAACCCCGTTTGAGACCTCGTGGGGAATCTCCACCCGCCTTATCGGCGCGATAATCATGACCCACGGCGACAACAACGGTCTAGTACTTCCTCCCGCGGTTGCTCCTATTCAGGCGGTAATTATTCCTATACAGCAGTTCAAGGAGGGCGTGCTTGACAAGGCAAACGCTCTTGCGGAAAAGCTGAAAGCAAAGGGTTGCCCGAAGGTTGTGGTCAACGACCTTGCGCGCATGGATATGGCAGAAGCGGTTGAGGACGCATTCCGCTACGGAAAGATAGTTCTTGCAACGACCACCTATAACGCGGAAATCTTCCCGTTTATGAGGGAGTTTATCAATCATCTGACGGAGAGAGGCTTCAAAAATAAAACCGTTGGACT
>JBJEOD010000186.1:0-10279 GCA_051880535.1 Acutalibacteraceae bacterium
CGGATATCGCTACAGACCACGAATACAGCTCGGCAAATACGGCTCATAACAAGTGCGAAAAGGCGATGGAGGAATTAAGAAAAGCAATAAAAGATTTAATATAAATTAGCAAAAAGCGGCGGCAGGAAGATTCTATTCTTTCTGTCGCCGCTTTCCATTTTGGCAGGTAAGTTCCGCTAATTGAGGCTTTATTTTTTCTTAACAGTAATCAATGAGGTCTTTTTCCCGTTTTTATTTCTCCTGTGCTATTCTGTTAGCGTAAGGAGGGATTAAATATGTCAGCCATATTTAAAGCTATACACGAATTTGATAAGCGCATCGAAGCACGTGCGGAGCATTTCGCATTCAAGCATCCGTATCTGTCCTTTTTTGCGGTATTTATCGGTATGCCGATTTGTGTTCTCGTTGCCGTGTTTTTCTTCACCGTAATTATTACGGTTCCTATTGCTTTGATTTTCGGGTGGCTGTAAGCGCCTTAATATAGTTTTAATACGCTGTATATTCTGCTAATCCCGATTTAATCCTTATGCTGTTAAAATATCAGGCAAGGAGGTAAGACTATGAATATTATAATCGGATTTATCGGTCTTTGTGCTGCGGCACTGCTAATCTATTATGTCTATATACTGATGAAAGGGGATGAACAAAAATGAGTGCGGTAATACAATACATACTCTATCTTGCCGTTCTTATTGCTTTAGCGATTCCGCTCGGTGCTTATATCAAGAAAGTAATGAACGGAGAGAAAACCTTTCTTTCCAAGATTCTAACGCCCTGTGAAAACGCTGTGTATAAGGTTATGCGCGTCAAGAAGGACGAGCAAATGAACTGGAAAAAATATGCCGTCTCGGTTCTGATTTTTTCAGGCATCGGTCTTGTTTTTCTGTTTTTGCTTCAGCTTTTGCAGGGAGTTCTTCCCGGAAATCCGCAGGGACTTTCGGGCGTAAAATGGGATTTGTCCTTTAACACAGCGGCAAGCTTTGTAACCAATACAAACTGGCAGGCATACAGCGGCGAGTCTACATTAAGTTATCTTACGCAAGCACTCGGACTTACCGTGCAGAACTTTGTTTCCGCAGCTACGGGCATTGCCGTTCTGTTTGCCCTGATACGGGGATTTATAAAAGTGAAAACCGACGGCTTAGGCAGCTTTTGGGTGGATATAACGAGAATCATCATTCATATTTTGATTCCGCTTAATCTTGTCATCTCACTTTGCCTTGTGGGCGGCGGCGTGATTCAAAACCTTAAAGGAGCCGAAACCGTATCGCTTGTTGAACCGATTGCGGTAAGCTCAGACGGCGAAGTTCTTGAAAACGCTGAAATTGACCTTGATACAAATACCGTAACAGTTGACGGCAAAAAAATAGAAGACGCCGAAATTGTTACCGAACAGTTTGTACCTATGGGCCCTGCGGCAAGTCAGGTTGCCATTAAGCAAACAGGTACAAACGGCGGCGGTTATATGGGCGTTAACTCCGCTCATCCGCTTGAAAACCCGAACGCTTTTACCAATTTAATTGAAATGCTTTCGATTTTGCTGATTCCTGCGGCGCTTTGCTTCACCTTTGGCAAGGCGGTAAAGAATAAAAAACAGGGCGTTGCAATATTTATGGCGATGTTTATATGCCTTGTGCTGGCGCTCGGCACGATCGCCGTCAGCGAACAGGTTGCGACACCGCAGCTTGCACAGGATGGCGTCAACATCTCTATGATCGACCAGGCAGGCGGCAATATGGAGGGTAAGGAAACCCGATTCGGCATAGCAACATCCTCAACATGGGCGGCATTTACAACGGCGGCTTCCAACGGTTCTGTAAACTCGATGCACGACAGCTACACGCCGCTCGGCGGTATGGTGACAATGCTCCTGATGCAGCTCGGCGAGGTTATCTTCGGCGGCGTTGGCTGCGGTCTTTACGGTATGCTTGCCTTTGCCATTCTGACGGTGTTTATAGCCGGGCTTATGGTTGGCAGAACGCCCGAGTTTTTAGGCAAAAAGATTGAACCTTACGAGATGAAATGGTCTGTGCTTGTTTGCCTTGCTACGCCGATTGCCATACTTATCGGAAGCGGTATTGCGGCAGTAGTACCGAGCGTAGCGGACAGTCTCAACAACGGCGGAGCGCACGGTTTTTCCGAAATGCTCTACGCCTATTCCTCCGCCGGCGGTAATAACGGGTCAGCCTTTGCAGGCTTTAATGCAAACACCGTGTTTTTGAATGTTTCGCTTGGTCTTGTCATGTTGTTTGCCCGTTTCCTGCCTATCATCGGAACGCTGGCGATTGCGGGAAGTCTTGCAGGGAAAAAGAAAATTGCCACAAGCGCGGGTACACTTTCAACCACAAACGGTATGTTTGTATTTTTGCTGATTCTCATTGTCCTTATTATAGGCGCACTTAGCTTCTTCCCTGCGTTGGCGCTCGGACCGCTCGCTGAATTTTTCAGTAATGTTATTTAAGGAGGCACTGTTATGGCATCAAAAACAAAAAGTGCTTTTGCCGATAAAAAGATGCTCGGCAGAGCCATAAAAGATTCATTTATAAAACTAAACCCCAAAACACAGGTGCAAAACCCTGTTATGCTTTTGGTGTATATTTCGGCGATCCTGACAAGCGGACTGTGGATTGTCTCCCTGTTCGGATTAAAGGACGCTTCAAGCGGCTACACCTTGGCAATCGCGGTAATTCTGTGGTTTACCTGTATTTTTGCAAATTTTGCCGAAGCGATTGCAGAGGGACGCGGAAAGGCGCAGGCGGATGCTCTGAGAGCTTCAAAAAAAGATGTAGAAGCGCATAAAATACCATCTGCCGATAAAAAGGAGCAAATAACCGCCGTTTCTTCCGCATTACTTAAAAAAGGCGATATTGTCATTGTGAAAGCAGGAGAGCAAATTCCGGGCGACGGTGAGGTAATCGAGGGTGCCGCATCGGTAGACGAAAGTGCTATCACAGGCGAATCCGCACCCGTTATCCGTGAGGCAGGCGGCGACAGAAGCGCCGTAACGGGCGGTACTACCGTGCTTTCCGATTGGATCGTCGTGCGGATAACAAGCGAAGCAGGCGAAAGCTTCCTTGATAAAATGATTGCTATGGTTGAGGGCGCATCCCGTAAAAAGACGCCTAATGAAATCGCGTTGCAGATTTTCCTTGTTGCGCTTTCCATTATATTTATTCTTGTTACCGTTTCGCTGTATACATATTCCATATTCTCGGCAAAACAGGCGGGAATTGACAATCCGACCTCTGTTACTACCTTGGTTGCTTTGCTTGTCTGCCTTGCACCTACCACCATCGGCGCATTGCTTTCCGCTATCGGTATTGCGGGAATGAGCAGACTTAATCAGGCGAATGTTCTTGCTATGAGCGGCAGAGCTATAGAAGCCGCAGGCGATGTGGATATCCTGATGCTCGATAAAACCGGTACGATTACGCTCGGCAACCGCAAGGCGAGCGCTTTTATCCCCGTAGACGGTGCAAGTGAACAGGAGCTTGCCGATGCGGCGCAGTTATCCTCGCTTGCCGATGAAACGCCCGAAGGCAGAAGCGTAGTTATTCTCGCAAAAGAAAAATTCAATATTCGCGGCAGAGAGCTTTCCGACAAGAATATGACCTTTATTCCCTTTACGGCGAAAACCCGCATGAGCGGCGTTGATTATGACGGCAACGAAATCCGCAAGGGAGCCGCCGATACAATGCAAAAATATGTGACCGAAAACGGCGGCGTTTATTCCGAGGAATGCGACCGAATCGTTAAAGAGATTGCGAACAAAGGCGGCACTCCGCTTGTTGTGGCAAAAAATCATAAGATTTTAGGTGTAATTCACTTGAAAGATATTATCAAGCAGGGCGTAAAAGAGAAGTTTGCGGATCTTCGTAAAATGGGTATAAAAACGATTATGATTACAGGCGATAACCCGATGACCGCCGCCGCCATTGCGGCAGAAGCGGGCGTGGACGATTTTCTTGCCGAAGCAACGCCAGAGGGTAAGCTTCAAATGATACGGGATTTTCAAAGCAAGGGACACCTTGTGGCAATGACGGGCGACGGCACAAACGACGCTCCCGCACTTGCACAGGCTGATGTGGCGGTTGCGATGAACACAGGCACACAGGCGGCAAAGGAAGCGGGAAATATGGTTGACCTTGATTCGTCACCGACAAAGCTTATTGATATTGTACGCATCGGCAAACAGCTTTTGATGACAAGGGGTAGTCTGACTACCTTCTCCATAGCAAATGATGTGGCAAAGTATTTTGCCATTATTCCTGCCTTGTTTATGGGACTTTATCCTGGACTTTCGGCACTGAACATTATGGGACTTCATTCCCCGCAAAGTGCTGTTTTATCGGCTATTATTTACAATGCGCTGATTATTATTGCGCTGATTCCGCTGGCACTTAAGGGCGTAAAATACCGCGAGGTTCCTGCGGGAAAGCTCTTGTCACGCAACCTGTTAATTTACGGTCTCGGAGGTCTTGCGGCACCTTTTATCTTTATTAAGCTGATTGATTTACTGCTTGTTCTTTTCGGGCTTGCATAAGGAGGTTTTTATAATGAAAACATTGAAAAATGTACTGCCGAGAGCGGCAATAATCTTTCTTATTTTTACATTGCTCTGCGGCGTGGTTTATACGGGTGTAGTTACAGGGTTTGCGCAGCTTATTTTTCCCAATAAAGCAAACGGAAGTATTATTGAGGTTGACGGAAAGAAGTACGGTTGTGAACTGCTCGGTCAACAGTATACGGATGACGGACATATGTGGGGGCGCATTATGAATATTGATGTTTCAACCTACAAGGACGAAAACGGAAAAACGCTGATGTATGCCGCACCGTCCAACCTTTCCCCGGCAAGCGAAGAATATGAGGCTTTGGTTCGGGAGCGTGTGGAAAAGCTGCGGAAGGCTAACCCAGATATGGACGAAACGGCAATCCCCGTTGATCTTGTGACCTGCTCGGGCAGCGGACTTGACCCGCATATTTCACCTGCCGCCGCTGAGTATCAGGTGGCAAGAATCGCAAAAGCAAACGATATGACCGAGGAAGAGGTGCGGGAGATTATTCAAAAATGCACTGACGGTAGGTTCTTAGGGCTTTTCGGAGAAGAAACAGTAAATGTTCTTAAAGTGAATTTGATGCTGGACGGAATTCTGTAATAATTTTAAGGCGGAGGAGTTTCGGCTTTTCCGCCTTTACCTTTATGCAATCTTAATATCGTCTTTATCTTGCTTACGCCGATTTAATGCAGATTAAGATAAAATAAAGACAGTCTAAATATGATATTAAGATTGCGAAGGTATCCGTTATGATAAAACGGCAAAATCTAAAACACAAGCATATTACATCGTTTCAGATTATTATATTAGGCTTTCTGTCAGTGATAATTTTAGGAAGCATACTGTTAATGCTGCCCGTTGCGACAAGGGACGGTAAGGGCGCCGTGTTTTCAGACGCACTGTTTACCGCTACCTCCGCAGTTTGTGTAACCGGTTTGGTTATACACGATACCGCTACATACTGGTCAATGTTCGGGCAGAGCGTGATCCTGTTTTTAATTCAAATCGGCGGTATGGGCATTGTCACGGTGGCGGTTTCGGTTGCGGCTTTTTCGGGTAGAAAAATAGGGCTGATGCAGAGAAGCACGATGCAGGAGGCGGTTTCCGCGCACCATCTCGGCGGAATTGTACGGCTTACAAAATTTATACTGAAAATAACGATGTGTATTGAGCTGATTGGAGCAGCCCTGCTTTTACCGACTTTTATCCGTGATTTCGGAATGATGAAGGGCACATGGTATGCCTTGTTCCATTCCATTTCGGCATTTTGCAACGCAGGCTTTGACTTAATCGGCGTTAAAGAGCCGTTTTCGTCATTAACCTCTTATTCATCACAGCCCTTTTTTAACTTCACGGTTATGGCGCTTATTATTATCGGCGGCATAGGCTTTTTAACTTGGGAGGATATAAAAAACAACAAGCTTCATTTCAGAAAATACCGAATGCAAAGCAAGGTTATCCTTACCGTGACGGGAATACTGATTATCCTGCCGGCGCTTTACTTTTTCTTTTTCGAGTATCAGAGCCTTCCCCTCGGAGAAAGAATACTTACCTCTCTTTTCCAGTCTGTTACGCCGAGAACAGCCGGCTTTAATACGACGGATTTAACAGCTTTCAGTGAGACAGGTCAAATGCTGATTATATTGTTGATGCTAATAGGCGGCTCTCCCGGTTCAACGGCCGGCGGTATGAAAACCACCACAATCGCCGTTTTGGTTTCATCGGCGCTGTCCGTGTTTCGCAAAAAGGAAAATACACACTTTTTCAAACGGCGTATATCCGACGATACCGTGAAAAGTGCGGCAACCATCTTTTTACTGTATATTGGGCTGTTTATAGGCGGAGGAATGATCATCAGCCGTCTTGAAAATATCCCGTTGCTCCCGTCACTTTTTGAAACAGCGTCGGCAATCGGAACGGTGGGACTTTCCCTCGGCATCACCTCACAGTTGGGGATTGTTTCGCAGTTCATTCTGATTGTACTAATGTTCTTCGGTAGAGTCGGAGGACTGACATTGATATTTGCGGCAATGAAAGGTACGGGGACAAACGTAACAAAATATCCGCAGGAAAAAATAACGGTCGGTTAAAGGAGAAGAAAGATGAAATCTGTTTTACTTATAGGGCTTGGCAGGTTTGGCAGACACATTGCAATGAAGCTTAACGAGATGCGGCATCAGGTTATGGCTGTTGACAAAAATGAAAAAAGAGTAAATGCGGTATTGCCCTTTGTTATGAACGCGCAAATAGGCGACGCAACAAATGAGGATTTTATAGAGTCGTTGGGAGTAAATAATTTTGATGTTTGCATAGTCGCAATCGGGGACGATTTCCAAAGCTCACTTGAAACAACCTCTCTTTTAAAGGAATTGGGTGCCAAAAAGGTGGTTTCCCGTGCAGCACGGGATGTACACGCAAAATTTCTTCTGCGAAACGGTGCGGATGAAATCGTATATCCCGAAAAGCAGCTTGCCGATTGGACGGCTATCCGCTACACCTCCGACCATATTCTCGATTACATAGAGCTTGATAATAACCATTCTATTTTTGAAATTGCCGTGCCTGAAAAATGGATCGGCAAAACTGTTATAGAAGCGGATGTGCGTAAAAAACACGGTATCAATATTATGGCAATTAAACGCGACGGTAAAATGAATCTGAATTTTGCGCCCGAAACAAGCTTTATACCGGGTGACACCATTTTAGTGCTGGGCGATACCAAAAACATACAAAAATGTTTTCACATATAAATACCGAAAGAAGACGGGAAGTATGAAAGAATTATTGTTAGTGTGCGCAGTGGCTGCCATTATTGTGTTCGGTTACTTTTTAATGAAAAAACTTGACGCTTTTTTAGCAGATAACCGCCGCTTAATTGACGCTGAAATCGCAGAAAACAGTCTTTATATTGCGTTTGATAATCCTATGATAATAGATTCGCTGATGCCGTTGCTTGAAAAGTTTTCAAAAGCAAATCCGAATTGTCAGCTCCGTTTCCTGTTTGGAAATACAGAGGATATATATGATAAGCTAAACAAAAATCGCATTGACTTTGGATTTATAGGACACAATGCTTCTGCAAGTGACGATACCTACAACTGTCTTATCATTTCTGCAAAGCAAAACAGTATTATCTGTGAGCAAGCAGGATGTACGATAGAACCGCTGAATCCTTCAGGAAGTCAGACCGCTGTGATATGGAAAAAGGCTTCAAGCAATGCCCTTGTCGATAGCCTTTCAGATTTGCTTTTGTCAAATCAAGCGGCGATCAATGCGGAATATGTAAAGTAGAAAATACTTTTATACTGTGATATAATAAAGAGCAGAAAGGAGGTACTATGATGCAATACTTCATTGATTCAAAAGACGGAAGTCTGCAATCCGCCCAAAACTGCGGCGATAAAAGGCCGTTTTTTACGGTTATGAGTACGGCGGAATTTCACGAATGTAAAGAACAACTGCCGTATTATAAAGAACTTCTCCACTGCCTCGGATCAATTCGTTATTGTAAGGCAGAGGTGTTCAAAAACTGCATCATCGGAACCTTACGCCTGCCTCAAAAAAGCGAACAGCGTTCGCCGCAGCTTTCTTTCGGCTTTTATATGACGGGACAGTCGCTCTTATTTGTCGAGGATGTAGGCGATTTGAAATTATGGGTAGACAAACGGATCGATATGCTTCAGGAGCTGAACAGTCCGGCTCAGCTTCTTTTACAGTTTATGGAGCAAATGATAGAGGATGATGTTCTCTATCTTTCTCACATAGAGTCAGAAACAGAGAAAATGGAAGAAAATATCGGCTCGGGCGGTTCGGCAGACTTTTTCCCTTTGCTAACAAAACACAGGCAAAAGCTGTCCGAATTAAACGCTTACTATGAACAACTTACAGATATCGGAGAGTTGTTTCAATCCCGCGCGTGTTCTTCATTTGCAGACGATACACAGGACTGGGATAAATTTACCCATCGTGCCGAGAGATTGCAAAATCATGTTCAGTTGCTTCGTGAAAATATGCTTCAGCTTCGTGAGCTTTATCAGTCAAAGCAGGACGCACGGCAAAATAAAATTATGGGGATTCTCACAATCGTCACAACCTTTTTCCTGCCTCTCACTTTAATCACGGGATGGTACGGTATGAACTTTGCCTATATGCCTGAGCTTAAATGGCGATACGGTTACCCGGTTGTTATACTTGTTGCGCTGATTATTGCAGTCGGAGAATTTATTTACTTCAAAAGGAAAAAATTCTTTTAATTTTGCTCACTTAAAATATGAGACTTACAGGAGGTGTTTTTATGGACGAAACAAGGCAAAGCCCGGAACAGATTTTAAAGCAAATTGAAAAGGAAGAACAAAGCCTGAATCGCGGGCATTTGAAGATATTTTTCGGATATGCCGCAGGCGTAGGCAAAACCTATGCCATGCTGAAAGCCGCACATGCGGCAAAGAGGCGCGGTATTGATGTTGTTGCCGGTTACATTGAGCCGCACGCCCGTCCGCAGACCTCCGCACTTGTAAACGGATTGGAATGTCTTCCGAATCTTGTCTCGGAATATAACGGGATTACTCTTTCGGAATTTAATCTTGACGCAGCCCTTGCCCGCCGTCCGCAGTTAATCCTTGTTGATGAGCTTGCCCATACCAATGCGCCTGTGTGCCGACATACAAAGCGTTACCAGGATATTGAAGAACTGCTCAATGCGGGAATAGATGTTTATACTACGGTAAATGTTCAGCATATTGAAAGCCTTAATGACACCGTTGCGTCTATAACGGGCATTATGGTACACGAGCGTATCCCCGATTCGGTATTTGATAATGCCGGTCAGGTCGAGCTTGTGGATATTGAGCCGCAGGAATTGATTGAACGGCTTAAGGCAGGAAATGTTTATAATCCGGTTCAGGCTGAGCGTGCTACAGAGAATTTCTTTACCGTGGAAAATCTAACGGCGCTTCGGGAAATTGCCTTGCGCCGCTGTGCCGACAGGGTAAATCTGCTTACCGAAACCGTCAGGACGAAAAGCCACAGCGATTATCATACCGATGAGCATATTCTTGTCTGTCTTTCGTCGTCACCCTCCAATGCAAAAATTATCCGCACCGCTGCCCGAATGGCAAATGCGTTCAAGGGTGCTTTTACCGCGCTGTTTGTGGAAACCCCGGATTATGAGGTATTGTCCGAGGAAGATGTAAAGCGACTGCGGGGCAATATGCGTCTTGCAGAACAGCTCGGCGCTAAAATCGAAACTGTGTACGGTGAAGATGTTTCCTATCAAATTGCCGAATTTGCAAGGCTTTCGGGGGTTTCAAAAATCGTGATAGGAAGAAGCTCTGCAACCCGAAAGAGCATATTTTCTAAACCCACTCTTACAGAAAAGTTGATTGCAAACGCTCCGAATTTGGATGTGCATATCATCCCCGATACCGACAGCAAAAACGCCGCATACCGTGCAAAAAAAGCGAGAAGGAAAAGCAAAATTGTCTTTTCGGTATCCGATTTTTTGAAAAGCGTTGTCATTCTGATTTTGGCAACCTGTATAGGAATGCTGTTCAGGCAATTAGGGTTTGCAGAAGCGAATATTATCACGGTATATGTTCTCGGCGTTCTTGTGATTTCGGTTGTTACAAGACATAGGATTTACAGCCTGATTTCTTCTATTGTAAGTGTTTTGGTTTTCAACTTTTTCTTTACCGATCCGCAGTTCACGCTTCGGGCTTACG
>JBJEOD010000187.1:0-2200 GCA_051880535.1 Acutalibacteraceae bacterium
AATCCCCCAGTCACGGCTTCGCCGCGACAGCCCCCTTTAGGCAAGGGGGCCTTTGTTTTATGCAATTTCACCTTAATGTGACAACCCCCGTATACTGCTTCAAACCACCTATTACGGCAAACATACACATTTATATCTGCGTTCTCTTTAAGCTCGGCGAAGGCCGAACCCGTCACGTTTTAAATTACTCCTTAACCGAGGGAATCTGCTGCTTTAAAGCGGCGCGGGTCTTTCTTACCTCGCCTAAATTGGCGGTAAGTCCCTCGTCGGCACGGCGCATAATATCGTCAACAAAATCCTGCGCCGCCTTTCTCATCTCGCGGCTCTTGGTCTGGGCGGTGGCGATTATCTCCGCCGCCTTCTGCTGAGCTAATTTAACGATTTCCTCCTGTGCGGTCATAGCCTTTGCGCGCTCCTCGGCGTTTCTTATAATGCCGTCTGCCTCGCGCTTGGCGTTTGTAATAATGTCCGCTCTGTCGGCTACAATGCCCTTTGCCTGCTTGATTTCAGCGGGAATGTTAAGGCGTATATCGTCTACAACCGCTCTAAGCTTTTCAACGTCTACCACGGTCTTTTTACCGGGGATTTTGATACCGCTGTCCAAAACCTCGTCAAACTGTTCAAGTAATTCGTCAAGTGTCATTTTAAAATTCCTCCGTAAAATTCATATGCTGTTTTTTATGTAAATCCTGTCTATTATGTCCTGCCTGATTACCTCGGGGACAAAGCTTGAAATATCCCCGCCCATACTCGCAACCTGCTTTACCATACTCGAGCTTAAATACATATTCTGCGAATCGGTGGTTAAAAACAGAGTTTCGACATTTGGGTTAAGCTTTTTATTTGTAAGCGCCATCTGAAATTCATATTCAAAATCGGACATAGCGCGCAGTCCCTTAATTATCGCGGTAGCTCCCCGTTTCGCCGCGTAATCGGCGAGAAGACCGTCATAATGCACTACCTCTACATTGCTGAGGCCTGAGGTGCATTTCTTGATCATCTCCACCCGTTCCTCGGGGGTAAAGGAGCAATGCTTTGCACCGTTGCTCGCCACCACGACAATAAGACTGTCAAACATTTTAGCGGCTCTTGTAATAATATCAAGATGACCGCAGGTAACAGGGTCAAAGCTGCCCGGACAAATCGCGGTAAGCGTGTTCATTTCGGTTCTCCTTTCCGATAAACAGTCACCAAAACCTTGCCGTAGCGATAGGTCTTATGAACCGAAAAGCCGCCGACAGACTGCTCAACAGCGACCTCGGGAGGATGCTCACAGACCACCGTGCCGTAATCGCTCATAAGGGGCAGTACAGCCTTAACTGCGGGCATAAGCAGTCCCGCAGCGTAGGGCGGGTCGAGGAAAGCAATATCAAAGCTTTCCCTGCATGCCGCCGCAAAGGCGGCGTAATCCGAGCGGAAAACCCGCGCTTTACCTTCAAAGCCCGTAAGCTCAATATTCCTTTTAACAATTTTGACCGAGATATCCGAGGAGTCCACAAAGACGGCGCTTTCCGCCCCGCGGCTTAAAGCCTCAAGCCCTAATTGACCCGAGCCCGCGAACAAATCGAGCACTCGCGTGCCCTCAATATCAAACTGAAGAGCGCTGAAAAGCCCCTCCTTAACCCGCTCGGGAGTCGGGCGCACGTCCCTGCCCTCGGGCGTGACAAGCCGTTTGCCTTTAGCGGCTCCGGTAATAATTCGCATCAGTATCACCAAAAAGAAAAGTCTATAAAGAGCATACTACTCTTTATAACTAATCCTATTATCCCACTAAACACTACCTTTTGTCAATAGTTTTTTATATATTTTTGCAAACTTATAAAAAATACACACAGCTCATAATGATAAAATTTATAATTTATTAAAAGAGTTATCCTTGACATAATCGGATAATAATAATATAATGTCATTTATATGGACTTCTCTGACACATTATATATTATAAAGGTGGTTGTTTTATGGCAAAGGTAATTAAGCTTACCGACGACGGTCTTAAAAAGCTCGAGGAGGAGCTTGAATATCTTAAAACGGAGGGCAGAGCGGACATTGCCGAAAAAATCAAGGTTGCCCGCGGCTACGGCGATCTTTCTGAAAACAGCGAATACGACGAGGCTAAAAACGAGCAGGCTAAAATTGAGGCGCGCATTGTCGAAATCGAGGCAATGCTTAAAAATGTTGAGATTATTGAGGACGTCAAGGG